>JADLFL010000038.1 GCA_020845575.1 Acidobacteriota bacterium
CCCCCCCCCCCCCCCCGGCCCCGGCCCGCGACATTCCTGGCGTGACGAACGGGTTGAAACCCGTTCGCTCCATCCAAAGGGGCCCATTCGCTCATCCGAAGGGGCCCGTGCGCTCCGTCTCGAAAGACGTCGCCATTTCAGATGGAGGCCAGGGGCTTCAGCCCCCTGGCGCAGGCGTGACGTCGCGCGGTTTCTGCAACGTTGACGGGCTCGCGGTTGGCAGTGTCTGCCTCCATCGGCGGCGACTGCGCGTGTGTGACGCGCGATTGTGCGCGGTGGCGATCGGCATCGGCCTTGCTCTGGCGACCGGCATGTCGCCGCTGGTACGTGGCGTCGTTGCGCTGATTGCCGGTTGTGTGGCCGGCAGCTTCGTCGCGCTCACACCGGAGATGGCGGTTCGCGCCGCCGGTCTGGCCCTGGCCTGCCTCATCGTCTGTGCGCGCCTGGGATGGGGTGGCCACGCGCGTGTGGCGATAGTGGGTGCGATGGCTGGCGCACTCGGACTCGGCGCCGCACTCACGGTCCTCGCCGAAGACCGCGCGTGGGCACCCCGCAACATCGACATCGACGCGCTCGCTGACGCGACATCGCGAGGCGACATCGTCGTGCTGTCTGGCGTGGCTCGCCGCGACGCGTGGCTGTCGGACACCGGTGCGCCATCGCTCGACCTGCGCGTCGACGGCATCAAGTGGGACGGACGCTGGCACGCCACGGACGTGGGCGTGCGTCTCACGATCTCCGGCGATGCGGCGGTGGACCTTCGCGACACGTGGACGCGCGGGCGACGGGTCGAGGCGCCTGTGTCGTCGCTGCGCCGTCCGCTGCCGTATCGCAACTTCGGGATGCCTGACGCGGAACGAGTGCTCGCGCGTCGCGGCATCCGCGTGTTCGCGACGGTCAAGAGCGCGTCGCTCGTGGATACGCAGCCAGCGCCGTGGTGGGAGGAGCGCGCCGCAGACGCCCGCCACGCGATTCGGTCCGCCGTGGCCCGTCACGTCGACGATCCGATCGCCGCCGCGACGGTGACGGCGATTCTCATCGGCGACAGGAGCCGACTGCCGGACACACTGGTGCGCGATCTGCAACACGCGGGCGTGTATCACGTGGTGGCGATCTCGGGCGGCAATGTCGCCATCTGGCTCGCGTTGCTCCTGTGGCTGCCGCACGCGGCAGGTGCGGGCACGCGTGTCGGCATGGCGTGGCTCGCGGCCGGCCTGCTCGTCTTCGCCGTCATCGTCGATGGCGGTGCGTCTGTCGCGCGGGCCGTGAGCGTTGCCGCGCTCGTCGTGGCCGCGCGCTGGTGGGACATCCGAATCGCCGGCGCACAGGCGCTCGCCGTTGCGGGGGCGATGCAGATCGCCATCGACCCGCTCGCCATCCACGACCCGGGCTGCGTGCTGTCGTTCGGTGCCGCGGGTACGCTCATCTTCATCGCGTCGTGGCCGGCGTCGGAGTCGCACGCCGCGTTCGGAACGCGGCCGTCATGGGCACGCCGCCTCGGCACCGCGACAGCCATGATGGTGCTCGCGACGTGCCTCATCGAACTCGTGTTGCTGCCCATCAGTGCGCGCTGGTTCAGCATCGCCACGGCGGCGGGCCTGCTCGCGAACCTCCTGGCCGTCCCGGCGATGGCCGTGGTGCAGGTGACCGGACTCGGCCTGCTGGCGGCGGCGGTCGCGTGGCCGTGGGCCGCTGTGGTGCTCGGCGCGATCTCCGCAACGGGCGTCCACGCACTCCTGCGCAGCGCCGACATCCTGGTGGTGGCGCCATGGCTGGTGCGCGAAGTGCCCGCACCGTCGATCGCCGTACTCGGTGCGTACTACGCGGCGCTGGGCGTGGCGCTCACGACGGCCCGCGCGATTGTCGGCGCACGACGGCACGCCGGACTGCGCACCAGACTGCGGAGTGGCGTGCCGACTCTCGCATGGGCGTGTGCCGCGGGAACCGTGACGTCGCTCGCGTGCCTCACGTGGATCGTGACGGCTGGCGTCGAACGCAGCGCGCCGTCTCCATGGACGTGGCCTGTTGCATCGCACTGGCAGCACGCGAGCTGGCCCCACGAGCACTGGCTGCTCATCACGATGCTCGACGTGGGGCAGGGCGACGCGACGGTCGTCAGGTTTCCGTCCGGAAGGACGTGGCTCGTTGACGCCGGCGGCAGCATGGGCGAGTCGTTCGACATCGGCGCGCGAGTCACGACGCCGGCGTTGTGGGCGCTCGGCCACCGCCGGATCGACAGGGTTGTCGTGACGCATCCGCATCCCGACCACGCAGGCGGGATGTCGACGGTGATACGGCGTCTCGCCCCACGCGAACTGCTCATGGGCGTCCCCGTCGAGGGCGATCCCCACCAGACCGCTCTCGTGCGGGCCGCCGCTTCCCGGGGCACGCGCATCAGATGGGTCGCGACGGGGGAGTCGCTCGCCGAAGGTCCCGTGTCGGTGCAGGTGCGGCATCCCGAGCGGCCCGACTGGGACCGCCCGCGCGTGCGCAACGACGACTCGGTGGTCCTCTGGATCCGTCTCGGAGACGTGGGGATCCTGCTACCGGGCGACATCGGCGCGCAGGTGGAATCGCACGTCGCGGCACGCGTCACGCCGGCACCGATCTCGGTCCTGCGGCTCGCCCACCATGGCAGCGCCTCGTCGACGACGCGCGAGTCGCTCGAGACGCTCGACCCGGCGCTCGCGATCGTGTCGGCCGGGCGCGGCAATCGCTTCGGCCATCCTGCGCCATCGGTCCTCCGCCGCCTCCACGAGGCGGGCACCGGCGTGCTCCGGACCGATCGCGACGGGGCCATCCAACTGGCCACCAACGGCCGAGTCGTGCTCGTCAGGACGGCGACCGGTGGCGCGATGAGCCTCCCGTCGCGGCGGTGATGCCTTCCGCGGTATAGTCCGCCGCGTGATCCACGGTACAGGTCACCAATGGGCGCGGCGCGACGTGCTGCGAACGCTCGGCGTCGGCACCGCGAGCCTGCCGTGGCTGCGCGTGTCGGCCGCGCCGACGCAGCCGCGTGAGGCCATGGCGTTCACGACCACGCCGGTGCTGCCGATGGCCGTGTGGTACGGAGGCGGGAAGGCGCGCGCGCCGATGGTCGAGCGAGGGGCGCGGCCGAAGAAGGACGCCTGGCGCGACGACGTCCGCCAGATCCGCGACCTCGGCTTCAACACGCTGCGCGCCTGGATCGACTGGGCCAGTGGCGAACCGGAAGAAGGCCGCTACGAACTCGAGACGCTCGAGGTGCTGCTCGAACTCGCCGAGGAGCACGGCCTGCGCCTGCTGCTGCAGGTGTACATGGACTCGGCGCCGGCCTGGGTCGGCGTCAAGCATCCCGACGCCCTGTTCGTGTCGTCGAACGGACAGGCGATCGTGCCGGAGAGTTCGCCCGGCTACTGTCGCGATCATCGCGGCGTGCGCGACGCCGACGTGGCGTTCTACGCGGCGCTCGCCGCCAGGGCCCGTCAGAGTCCAGCCTTCCTCGGTTGGGATCTGTGGAGCGAGCCGCACGTCATCAACTGGGCCAATCCGACGTGGATTCCCAATCCGGAGTTCTGCTACTGCCCGCACACGCTGGCGCGATTCCGACAATGGCTGCAGCGCCGGTACACGACGCTCGACGCGCTCAACGAGGCCTGGTATCGCCGGTTCCGCAGCTGGGATCAGGTGGAGCCGAGCCGATTGAGCACGATCCTCTCGTACACCGACTACATCGACTGGAAGACCTTCATCGTCGCCAAGCTCGGCGAAGACCTCCGCGATCGGTACGAAGCGGTCAAGCGCGTGGCGCCCGATACCGTCGTCACGAGCCACGCCGCCGGCGTCGGACTGTTCGCGTCGCCTCACCACTGGGAAGGCCAGGCCGACGACTGGACGATGGCGCGGCAGGTGGACTACTACGGCGCGTCGTTCTATCCGAAGCACTCGGCCCTGGTCGATCGCGACGTGCCGTGGCGGGCGGCGCTGCTCGACTTCACCCGCTCGTTCGGCTACGACCAGGGCCGACGCGGCTTCTGGATCGGCGAACTGCAGGGAGGCTTCGGCACCATCGCCGTCAACGTCAGTCCGCCCGTCACGGCGCGCGACCTGACGATATGGACGTGGTCCGCGCTGGCGCGCGGCGCCAAGGGCATCAACTACTACGCCTGGTACCCGATGAACTCGGGCTACGAGGCGGGCGGCTTCGGCCTCAATCACCTCGACGGCACCATCACCGAGCGGGCCCGCGCGGCTGGGGCCATCGCCCGCGTCGTCGATCGGCACCAGTCGTTGCTGCTCGAGGCGCGACCACCACGAGCCGAGGTCGCGATCCTCTACAACCCGCTGGCGCACTTTGTCGGCGGCAGGCAGCGCGCGGCCTCCTACGGCGGGCCGCAGGGCGAGGTGATCGGCATCGAGCGCGACTCGCTGCTCGGCGTCCATCGCGCGTTGTTCCCGCACAACGTGCCGCTCGACTACGTCCACGTCGATCATCTCGACCCGACACGCCTCGAGCAGTATCGCGTCGTCTTCTTTCCGTATCCGCTGATGTTCCGCGAGGCCGTCGGCCCTGTGCTGCGCGCGTACGTGGAGGGCGGCGGCACGCTGGTGACCGAGGCTCGACTCGGCTGGAGCAACGAGCGCGGGTACGCATCCGACCGCATCCCGGGTATGGGGCTGTGGGAGGTCGTCGGCGCGCGTGAAGCGGCGGTCGAGACGGTCCAGGGCAAGGCCGCGCAGATGCGCTGGGTCGGCGACGACATCCCTGGCTTCGCGCCGGAGACGATGCTGGCGGGACGCTGGTATCGGGAGACGCTCGAGCCCATGGACGCGTCGGCGCGCGTCGTCGCGCGCTGGGAGGACGGCACGGCCGCCGCGATCGTGGCGTCGCGCGGACGTGGCCGGACGCTGATGCTCGGGTCGTACGTCAGCGCGGCGTACCAGACCGGGCCGACGCCGGAAGCTGCGCGATTCTTCCGCGCGCTGGTCGATTGGGCAGGCGTACGCTCGCCGATCGAGGTGACGGGCGGCCCGCTGGAGGTGCGTCACCTCGAACGCGGCGCCGACGTCGTCCTGTTCGTGTTCAATCACGCATCGACGAGCGCGCCATCGCTGATTCGCCTGCGCCGCACGAGCCAGGCCACGGTCACCGACCTGGTCAGCGGTGGGGCCGTGAGTGCCACGCACGACGGCGACGTCCTGGCGATTCCGCTGACGCTTCCGGCGGGCGAGGTGCGCGTCCTGAAGGCGTCGCCGGCATGACCCACGTCCTCGCGATCGACGCCGGGGGCACCAAGACCGCCGTCGCCGTCGTCGACCAGACGGGACGCGTGCGCGAGCGCCGGCAGGTCGCCGCCGCGCGTACGTTCGACGCCACCGTCGAGCAGATCGCCGCGGCGGCCGCGACCGCGACCGGGGTCGCCGCAATCGGCGTCATCGTGCCGGGGATCTACGACGCGCGCGACGGCACGGCGTGGTGCCCGAACCTCTGGGGCGACGCCCACGTCCCACTGCGCGACGCCGTGCGGGCTCGGGTCGCGCTGCCGCTGGCCATCGACTGCGATCGGTCCGGCTACGTGTCGGGCGAAGCGTGGTGCGGCATCGCGCGTGGCGCGTCGGACGTCGTGTTCGTGGCGATCGGCACCGGGATCGGCGTCGGCATCCTCGCCGGCGGCCATGTCGTCGCCGGTGCGCACGGCATCGCGGGGGCGGCCGGCTGGTCGTCCCTGCTCGACACGTGGAAGGACGACTACCGCACGTGTGGCTGCTGGGAGGGAGAGGCGGCCGGCCCGGCCCTCGCGCGTGCGTTCGGGGTGCCGTCGGCCGCGGACGTCGTCTCGGCCGCGCACGCCGGCGATGCCAGGGCTCGCGACGTCCTGCTCACCGCGGCGCGCCATACCGGCCGCGGCATCGCCAACATCGTCAGCCTGCTCAATCCCGAAGTGGTGGTGCTCGGCGGCGGTGTGATGCAGGGCGCCGCGCCCCTCGTCCTCGACGCCATCCGCGACGAGGCCGCGCGCTGGGCTCAGCCGATCGCCTTTCGGCGCTGCCGCATCGAACTCACGACTCTGGGCGAGAACGCCGGCCTGCTCGGCGCCGCTCGCCTTGCCCTGGACGAGGCCATCCACTCATGACTGCCATCGCGTACTTCGACCGAATCGACGACATTCTCCGCTCCATCCGGACCACGCAAGCCGACGCGCTCGTCCAGGCCGGCACGCTGCTCGCAGGAACGATTGCCGGCGGTGGCCGCGCGTACCTGTTCGGCAGCGGCCACTCGGTGATCCCCGTGATGGATGTGTTTCCGCGCTACGGCAGCTTCGTCGGCTTCTTCCCGCTCTACGACCCCCGGCTGATGTGGTCCAACGTCGTCGGACCTCATGGGGCCCGCGAACTGCTCTGGATCGAGCGGCGCGAAGGCTACGTGCAGCAGTTCCTCCAGAGCTACCCCATGGACGGCCGCGACGCGTTGGTCGTTTTCTCGCATGGCGGCCTCAACGCCGCGCCCATCGAAGCGGCCCGATACGCGCGCGAGCGCGGTACCCGTGTCGTCACGGTGTCGTCCCATGCCAACGCCGCGGTGGCGGCGCGCACGCATTCGACCGGCACGGCGCTGTCCGACCTTGCCGATATCGCCATCGACAACGGCGTCGCGCCCGAGGATGCCCAGGTCGACGTCGGGCGCCTCGAGAAGGTCGCGGCGGGCTCGACGATCGCCGTTGTCGCCATCGCGATGGCGCTCGTTGCCGAGACGGGCGCGCAACTGGCCGCCCGGGGGCACGCCCTGACGACCTTCGTGTCGCCGAACGTGCCGGGTGTGCAGGCCGACCACAATCTCCGCGTCTTCGATGCCTACGCGCGCGCGTGGTTCGAACGCGGTCCCGATCCCGTCGTCCGATGACGACGGCCGGGCATGTTGGCCGACTGACCGCCGTGGCGCACGGTGCCATGATGGTCTTCGGCATCGTCATGGCGCTCATCGGCGCAGTCACGCCGGCCCTGGCCGGTCGTGTCGATCTGGAGATCGCCGACATCGGCCGCCTGTTCCTCGCGATGAACGCCGCGATGCTCGCTGCCAGTCTCGTGCTGGGCGTCGTCGTCGATCGCGGCGGACTTCGCATGCCGATGGTCGCCGGGGCCCTGCTCGTGGCCGGTGGCCTGTTCACCGTCGCGCACGCGGCGGGCACGCAGGCGCTGGTCGTCGGCGTCGTCGCGCTCGGTGCCGGTGGCGGTGCGCTCAACGGCGCGTCGAACATCCTCATCGCCGACCTGCACGAGGACGAGCACCGCAAGAGCGTGGCGCTCAACAGGCTCGGCGTGTTCTTCGGCATCGGCGCCGTCGTGATGCCGTTCGCGGTGAGCTTTCTCGTGGCACACGTCGGTCTGGGCGGTGTGCTTTCGGCCGCGGCGGTGCTGTGCGTCGCGCTCGGTCTCAGTGCGATCCTGTTCGCGTTTCCGCTGCCCAAGCTGCCCCAGGGACGACCGCTCGCCGCGCTGCCCCGGTATCTCCGCCAGCCGGTCGTGCTCGCCCTCGGCGTGCTGCTGTTCTTCCAGTCGGGCAACGAGTTCCTGCTGGGTGGCTACATCGCGAACGTGCTCACGCGCGATCTCGGCGCCTCTGTCACGACGGCCTCGTTGTGGCTGGCCGCGTTCTGGAGCGCCATCATGGTCACGCGGCTGGCGATGGGGCAGATCCTGGCACGCGTCAGTGGCCCGCGCGTCGTGGTCGTCGCGGCGCTTGGCGCGGCCGTGGCCTCTGTCGGCGTGGTCGTGGCGCCAACGCCGCTGATCGCCGGGCTGGCCGCGACGTCGGCAGGTCTCCTGCTGTCGCCGATCTTCCCGACGGTGCTGGGTGTGGCGGGAGCGCGCTATCGCGAGCAGTCCGGCGCGGTGTTCGGCGTGCTGTTCGCGGTGGCCCTCACCGGGGGCATGACGATGCCGTGGCTCGCGGGGCACCTGGCGGCCCGGACGGGATTGCGATGGGTGTTCCTGCTCGCGGCGGCCAATTTCGTGATGGTGGCGATGGCGATGCGTCTGGTGGACCGCACGCTGCACCGTTGGCGCTGATCGCGGGACCGCTCACGCCTCGTCGCGCTTGGTGGCTTGCCACGCGTCTTCCATCTGATCGAGCGTCGCCTCCCCGAGCGGCAGACCCGCGCCGGCGAGTCGCGCTTCGACGGAGCCGAACCGGCGGATGAACTTCAGGTTGGCGCGGCGCAGGGCCGTCTCCGCGTCGACGTCGAGCTTGCGCGCGAGATTGGCGATCACGAAGAGGATGTCGCCGATCTCGTCTTCGATCGCGTCACGATTGCCTGACGCGATCGCCTCCTCGACTTCGCGCGTCTCCTCGGCGAGCTTGTCGAGCACCGCCTCGGGTGTGGGCCAGTCGAAGCCGACCTTCGCCACACGGCCGCAGATCGTCCGCGCACGCACGAGTGCCGGTTCCGCCAGCGGAATGCCGTCGAGCAGGCTCTCCGGACGATCGCCGCGCGCCGCCTTCTCGCTCGCCTTGATCGCGTCCCATTGCCCCTTCACCTCGTCAGGCGTGAGCGCGACCTCGCGAGCGAACACGTGAGGGTGTCGTCGCACCAGCTTCTCGCACACGGTCTCGAGTGCCGCGGTTACGTCGAAGCCGCCCTCGTCCTGGCTGACCTGCGCGAGGAACACGCCCTCGAACAACAGGTCACCGACTTCCTCCTGCAGACCATCGGCGTCCTCGCGCTCGATCGCGTCGACCACCTCGGCCGCCTCTTCGAGCACGTATCGCGCGAGGCTCTTCAGCGTCTGCTCGCGGTCCCAGGCGCACCCGTCGGGGCCCCGCAGGCGCGCCATGATGTCGACAAGTTTCGAGAAGGCGGCGCCGGCGTCGGAGGAGGGCATGGCGACTGAGGGCCGTATGCTAGCATCCGATGATGACCCAGCCGGCCGACGCTTCCCTGACGTTCGTGAGCTACATCTCGGGCCTCGTGCTGGCGGCGTCTGTCTACATCGGCGACGAGCCCGACCCCATGACCGGGCTGAAAGCGGTGAACCTCACCTCCGCGGGTCATGCGATCGACGTGCTGTCGATGCTCCACGAGAAGACGCGCGGCAACCTGACCGATGACGAGCGACGGCTCCTCGAGGGCGCGCTGTACGAACTGCGGATGAAGTACGTCGAGGCCGCCGGCAAGGGTCCATCGCGCATCGTCACTCCGTAGCGTGCGCATCACGTTTCTCGGCACGGGCACGTCGCAGGGCATCCCGGTCATCGGTTGCGACTGCGCGGTGTGCCGCTCATCGGCTCCGGAAGACACGCGATTCCGCGCGTCGGTCGTCGTCTCACAGGACGATGGGACGTACGTGCTGGTGGATACGACACCGGACCTGCGGAGCCAGGCGCTCGTGCAGGGGCTCACGCAGGTCGATGCGGTCGTCTACACGCACAGCCACGCGGACCATATCTTCGGGCTCGACGAACTGCGTCGCTTCATCGCGCTTCGAGGGGGCGGTACGCTCACCGTCCATGGCGATACGGAGACGATGAACGATCTGCGGCGCACGTTCACGTACGCGTTCGAGTCGCCGGCGGAACTCGGCGGCGGCGTGCCGCGACTCGTGGCATCGGTGGAAGACGGCCCGTTCGTCATCGGCGACACGGAGTGGATACCGGTACCGATCTTCCACGGGCGCCGCCTGATCAACGGCTATCGCATCGGCGGATTCGCGTACCTCACCGACTGCAGCGGTATCCCCGAGACGTCGTGGCCGCTGCTCGACGGGCTCGACGTCCTCGTCGTCGGCGCGCTGCGCGAGACGCCGCACCCGACGCACTTCTCGCTCGACGAGGCGATTGCCGCCGCGCGCCGCACCGGTGCGAGGCGCACGCTCTTCACGCACATGTGCCACGACCTCGGGCATGCGGAGACCAACGCGCACCTGCCCGAGGGAATGTCGCTGGCGTATGATGGCCTGTCGGTCACCCTGCCCGGCACGTCACCATGACAGACGTACGACCCGGCACACGCCTGCGAGTGGAGGTGGCTCGCTATCCAGAGGATCCGCCGCGCCCCGCGCGCTGGCCGTATCCCGTCGTGGCGCTGGGCAACTTCGACGGACTCCATCGGGGACACCAGAAGATCCTCGAACGGGTCTGCCGGCAGGCGCGCGAGAAGCACGGCACGCCGCTCGTCATGACGTTCGACCCGCATCCACCGCGCGTGCTGCGGCCGGACAAGGCGCCGCCGCTCCTGATGACCAGCGCACAGCGGATCGAGGCCCTGGCGCGCGCCGGGATGGAGGGCGTGGCGCTGGTGCGCTTCGACATGGACCTCGCGCGCCTCGATCCCGACACGTTCGTGCGCCGCGTGCTGGTGGAGTGGCTGGGCGTGGCCGAGGTGTGGGTCGGTGGCAACTTCCTGTTCGGTCGCGATCGCACGGGGAACTTCTCGCTGCTGCGTGAGCTCGGCCAGTTGTATGGGTTCCGCGTGGAGAAGATCGATCCGGTCCGCTACAAGGATTTCGTGGTCAGCAGCACGCGCGTGCGACGGCTCATCGCGGAAGGCCGTGTGGACGAGGCGGGCGCTCTGCTCGGCCACCACTATTGCATCGACGGGACAGTGGTCCCCGGCGCCGCGCGCGGCCGGCAGATCGGATTCCCCACGGCCAACATCACGACGGAGAACGAACTGCTCCCGCCGCACGGCGTGTACGCGACGACGCTGACCGTCGACGAGCGGATCCATGCGGCGGTGACCAACATCGGCGTGCGGCCCACCTTCGAGTCTGGCGGTGAGGTGAGCGTCGAAACGCACCTGCTCGACGTCAATCCCGACCTCTACGGTGCGCGTGTCAGGCTCGCGTTCGTGCAGCGTCTGCGTGGCGAGCAGGCGTTTGCGGGCGTCGACGCGCTCGTGGGCCAGATCACGCAGGATGTGGCGGCGGCACGGTCGGTTTTCGAGCGCTTTTCGCTATAGAATCCCCTCGGTATGACACGGTCTTCCGAGGCAGCGTCCGCGCTGCCCTTGTCGCTGACGTACGCGCCTGACGGGCGCATGGCCGATGCCGTGCGCGCGCTGGCGACGCGCGTGGGCGCGCTGGCGGGAGCCTCGGACCGGGCGCAGGCGTTCGCGGCCACCGTGCAGGCGGCGGTGGACTGGGTCACCACCGAGCGGGCGTCTATCGCCGGCGACGTCGCCATGGTGTTCGACAGCGACGGCGAGACGCTTCATGGCGATCTTCGCTGGAGCACGACGCGTGGCGCGCCGGCGCCACCTTTCCACACCTGGGCCGCCGCGACGGGCGTCGACGTGGCCTGTGACGTTTCAGACGCCGAGGTCCGCTGCCGCGTGACCTGCCGCTGCGCCTGAGCGCCCGAGTCCATGCGCCTCTACAACACCCTCACGCGCCAGGAAGAAGATTTCGCCCCGCAACGTGACGGCATCGTCCGCATGTATGCGTGCGGGCTGACCGTCTACGCGCGCGGCCACATCGGCAACTTCCGCACGTTCATGGCGGTGGACCTGCTGCGTCGCACGCTGCGTCACGTGGCGGGTTACCACGTCCATCACGTCACGAACTTCACCGACGTCGACGACAAGACGATTGCCGAATCGCAGAAGGCGGGCGTCCCGCTGCGCGAGTACACCACGCGCTTCATCGAGTACTTCCGCGAGGACGCCGCCACGCTGGGGCTCGAGTCTCCCGAAGACACGCCGCGCGCCACCGACGAGCCGAACCTCGTGGCCATGGCCGGCATGATCGCCGCGCTCGAGGAGCGCGGCCATACGTATCGCAGCGACGGCTCGATCTATTTCAAGATCGCGACACTGCCGCAGTACGGCCAGCTCGCGCGGCTCGACCACGCCGGCATGAAGAGCGGCGCGCGCGTCGACAGCGACAAGTACGAGAAGGAAGACGCGCGCGACTTCGTGCTGTGGAAGGCCACCACGCCCGACGAGCCGACGTGGGATTGCGGCGTGGGTCCCGGACGTCCGGGCTGGCACATCGAGTGCTCCGCGATGGCACTACGCCTGCTCGGGCCCGGTCCGATCGACATCCACTGCGGCGGCGTCGACCTGATCTTCCCGCACCACGAGAACGAGATCGCGCAGGCCGAAGGCGCCACCGGTCGGCAGTTCTCGCGCGTCTGGTACCACGTCGAGCACCTGCTCATGGACGACGGCGAGAAGATGTCGAAGTCGCTGGGCAACGTGTTCACGATCGGCGACATCCTCGCGCAGGGCTTCAGGGCGTCGGCGCTGCGGTACCTGCTGATCTCGGTGCACTACCGCAAGCAGTTGCGCTTCTCCTGGGCCACGTTGCAGCAGGCCGAGGAAGCGGTGCGGCGCCTGTTCGATTGCGTCGGACGCCTCGAACGCGTGACGAGCGGCACGGGCATCGACGGCTGGTCCGCGCGCCTCGACGCCGCGCGCGCCGACTTCCGCGAGAAACTGCTGGCCGACGTCAACGTGCCCGGCGGGCTCGGTGCGGTGTTCGAACTGCTGCGCGAAGCCAACGCCGCAATCGACGCCGGGACGATGTCGCGTGCCGACGCCGATGCGACGCTCGTGTTCTTCGACGAGTGCGACACGGTGCTCGGCGTGCTCGCGCTGCGACGGGCCGAGGAGGCCACGCCTCCTGTGCCGCTCGACGAGATCGAGACCTTGATCGCGGCGCGCGTAGAGGCTCGCCGCATGCGTGACTTCGCGCAAGCCGATCGGATCAGGGCGGAACTCGACGCTCGTGGCGTCGTGCTCGAAGACGGCCCGACAGGCACGACATGGAAGCGAAAATGAGCCCGCTGCCCCAATCACCGCTGCTGCGAACGCCGCTGCCTGGCCCGAACGCCATGGCCATCGTGGAACGCGATCGCGCGGTGGTGTCGCCGTCGTATACGCGGGGCTACCCGTTCGTGATGGCGCGCGGCGAAGGGGCCATGGTCGAAGACGTGGACGGCAACGTGTTCCTCGACTGCGCCGCGGGTATCGCCGTGAACTCCACCGGGCACGCCCATCCCGACGTCCTGGCGTCGATCGTGGAGCAGGCCGGCCGCTACCTCCACATGTCGGGGACGGACTTCTACTACGAGCCGCAGGTGCGCCTCGCGGAGGTGCTGTCCGCGATCGTGCCGATGCCGGGGCCGTGTCAGTCGTTCTTCGGCAACTCGGGTACCGAGGCCAACGAGGCGGCCATCAAGCTCGCGCGCTACCACACGCGCCGCCCGTTCCTCGTGGCGTTCATGGGGTCGTTCCACGGCCGCACCCTCGGGTCGCTCTCGCTCACGGCGAGCCGTGCGGTACAGCGCAAGGGGTTCGGTGCCGTCACGTCGCCCGGCGTGTTCCATGTGCCGTACCCGGACGTGTATCGGGACGGCCCCGGCGCGGTGGCCGCGTCGCTCGCGTTCCTCGAAGAGCGTATCTTCCTGCAGCTTGCCGCACCCGACGAGGTTGCGGCGATCGTCGTCGAGCCGATCCAGGGCGAAGGTGGGTACCTGGTGCCGCCGCCGGAGTTCCTGCAGGGACTGCGTGCGATTGCGGACCAGCACGGCATCCTCCTGATGGTGGACGAGGTGCAGTCGGGCATGGGTCGCACGGGCCGGATGTACGCCGTCGAGCACGCGGGCGTGCAGCCCGACGTGATCACGATGGCCAAGGGCATCGCGTCGGGCCTGCCGCTCGGCGTGGCGACGGCGCGTGCGGGCGTGATGGACTGGACGCCAGGCGCGCACGCCAGCACGTTCGGCGGCAACCCCGTGTCGTGCGCGGCAGCGCTCACCACGATCCGCCTGCTGCAGGACGGCCTCGTGGCCAACGCCGCCGACGTCGGTGGATTCCTGCTCGACGGCCTGCGCGACCTGCAGCAGAAGCACGCGATCATCGGCGACGTACGCGGGAAGGGACTGATGGTTGGCGTCGAACTCGTGAAGGACCGCACGACGAAGGTGCGCGCGTCCGCAGAGCGCGACAAGGTCGTGGACGAGGCGTTCTCTCGCGGCCTGCTCATCCTCGGCGCGGGCCGCAACACCATCCGCTTCTGTCCGCCGCTCGTCCTCTCGCGCGCGCAGGCGCGTACCGCCATCGACATCCTCGATGCGTCGCTCACGGCCGTGTGCGGCTGAGATGTTCGCAAGGAGACCGCCCATGAACCGTCGTTCGATGCTGAAGCGTGCTGCCGCCGCCACGGCGGCTGTCGCCGCACACGGAACGCTGTCGTCGCTGGCAGCACAGGAGGGGACCGTGCTTGGACAGGGGGCGTTCCGCTATCGACAGGTGACCGATTGGGGACGTCTGGACCCCGGTCAGGTGCCCGTGAAGGACTGTCACGCCATCACGGAGAACCGCGCTGGCGAGATCGTGCTGCTCACCAACGAGACCCGTAACAACATCGTGACGTATACGAAGGACGGGCGGCTCGTGGGCACGCGCGAGAACCGCTTTCCCGCGGCGCACGCGCTGGAGTTCGACGAGCGCGGCAGCGAGCGCTTGTGGATCACGGACCATCAGCTATCGGTGATCTCGCTGCTCACGCCGGACGGCAGGGAAGAGCGGCGGCTGGAACCGTCGGCCTTGAGCGCCAGGTATCCGGACCCGAGCAAGTACCACGCGACAAACGTCGCCGTGATGCCCGACGGCGACTTCTACATCAGCGACGGCTACGGTTCGCACTTCATCCACCACTTCGATCCGGAGTGGCGATACGTCGCCACGTTCGGCGGCGCGGGCACCGAGCCCGCGAACCTGAAGCAGCCGCACGCGATCTGGCTCGACACGCGTCGCGGCAGGCAGGAACTGCTGGTGTGCGACCGCGGCAACGCGCTGTTGAAGTGGTTCTCGCCAAACGGCGCACTCCTGCGCGTGGTGCCGGTGCCCGGATCGCAGCCGAGCAACATCGCACCCATGGCCGACGGCCACATCGCGATCGCCAGCCTCAACGCGATGATCCTGATCCTCGACCGCGACGACCGCGTCGTCTCCGTCGTCGGCGGCCAGCCGCCCGTCTACGAGAACGGCACGCTCGCCCCGCTCGCCCCGGATCCACAGACCCCGTTCATCCACCCGCACGACGTGTACGCCGACAGCACCGGCGCCCTCTACGTCGCGCAGTGGAACTCGAAGCAGACCTACCCCCTCAAATTCGCACGCGTCTGAGACCGTCGGAGTACTAGAGTCTGATGAAGATCCTGCGCTGGTAGAGCCAGGCGCAGATGGCGATCCACAGCAGCGCGTAGGCGATGGAGTGGGCGAGGGAGGCGAGCGGGGGCGACGGGACGAGGGGCGCGAAGATGTGCGCCTGGGCCCAGTCCCATGACGAGATGCGCGTGCCGTCGGGGCCGGCGATGGTCCAGAGGCGCGACAGGACGCGCGAGAAGAGGCCCGACGCGAGATACGCGAAGATCGAGTTGGTGCCGAGCACGATGAACGGCATCGTCCATCGCGGCGGCGTTGCGTCCGTCCTGTTGCGGTCCACGAGCCAGAGGCACGCGGCGAGCGACAGGAAGCCGAGTCCCGCCGTGTAGAGCACGAAGCTGCTCGACCACAGCATCTTGTTGATGGGGACGACCCAGGCGCCCGTCACCGCGGGTTCGCCGATGATGCCGAAGCCGATCAGCGGCTGGAACCCGCCCCAGACCCAACCCACTGCGACGCCAATCGCGCCAACGGCAGCGAGGCGCCCGATCGTCTTTGTCGTGAGACCCGCGCCGAGCATCCACGACGCCAGCATGCCCGCCTGCAGCGTCACGATGGCGGGGATGGACGACAGGAGGCCGTTGGCGTCCCACGTGTGGCCGCCGTATCCGAGGTGCCGGCCCATCGTGAGCCGGTCGAGCCACGCCGTCCAGTTCTGCGACGCGAACGCCTCGGTCATCGGCACCACGCCCACACCCGGCACCGGCACGAATGCAAGCAGCACCCAGTAGCCCACGAGGATGACGCCCGCGACGATGGCCTGGACGCGCCGGGAGGCGTAGAGGAGGAGAGCCGTGCCGGCGAGGTAACAGAACGCGATGCGCTGCAGCACGCCGGGGATGCGGAACGTCTCGAGTGTCGAGTTGAGGAACGGGAAGTTCTTCTCGAAAACACCCAGCGCGAAGAGGATGAGCGCGCGCGTGAGGGCGTGCCGCATGATGTCGGCATTGGTGGCGCCCTGCCGCCGCCGACTCGCGATCGAGAACGGCATCGCGATCCCGACCATGAACAGGAAGAACGGGAAGATCCAGTCGGTGGGCGTGGCGCCATCCCACGGCACGTGCTGGAGCGCCGCGTACCCGTCGTGGTTGCCCTGCTTGTTGACGAGCATCATCGCCGCGATGGTCGCGCCGCGGAGCACGTCGAGAGACTGAAGCCGTGTTGCCTGCGCCACGCGAAGCCTTTCTCGTCGCACCGGTTGCCGGTTGCCCACTGCCGGTTGCCGGCGAAGCCGCAGTGTACTGTACGATTCGCCGCATGACTCATGCTCGCGATTCCCGTGACACGTCACGACGTGCGTTCCTGGCGTCGGGGCTCGCTCTTCCCGCCGCCGCGGCCCTGACCGGTGTCTCCGCGACGCCCGCCGCCGCCCAGGCCCAGGCCTGGCGTCACGTGCTGAAGATCGGCGCGGTGACCTACAACATCGCGAAGGACTGGGACGTTCCGACGATCATCAAGAACTTCACGACGGTCGGGCTCGACGCCGTGGAACTGCGCACGACGCACGCGCACGGCGTGGAGCTGTCGCTCTCGCCCGCGCAACGCGCCGACGTGCGCGCCCGCTTCGCGGCGTCGGCGGTGAAGATCGGCGGCCTCGGCAGCACGTGCGAGTACCACGCGCCGGATCAGGCGGTGCTGCGTCGGAACATCGAGGAGACCAAACAGTGGTGCCAGCTCGCGCGCGACGTCGGCTCGCCGAGCGTGAAGGTCAGGCCGAACGGCCTGCCGAAAGAGGTGCCGGAGGAGAAGACGCTGGAACAGATCGGTCGCGCGTTGCGCGAGTGCGGCCAGGCGGCCGTTGAGGCAGGCGTACGCATCCAGGTCGAGGTTCACGGTCGCGAGAGCGAGCGGATCCCGCGCATGGTGAAGATGCTCGACTACGCCGATCGCCATCCGGGGGTCTGGATCTGCTGGAACTCGAACTTCACCGATCTGATGGACGGCGGCTTCGACAAGAACTTCGCGCTGCTGAAGTCGCGCATCGGGCAGGTCCACATGCGCGATCTGTACGTGGAGGAGTACCCGTTCCAGCGCCTCATCGCGAGCCTGCAGGAGATGCGGTTCGACGGCTACTGCTTCGCCGAACTCGGCGAGGAGTCGTGCGACGGCGTCCGCGTGCTCAGGTATTTCCGCGGCATGTTTCGCCAGATGGAGGGCCTCGTCACGCCGCCGCTGGAGGCGTAGCGCGGCCGCAGATCCTGTTACGCTATCGCGCCATGCTTCTTCGCCTCATCGCTCTCTCGACCGGTTTCGCGGTGCTCGTTGCGGCGCCGTTGCTCGTAGCGCAGTCACCCACGCCTCGGCGCGATGTCGCCAAGGTGTGGACGGACGTCTGTGCCAGTTGTCACGGCGCCGGCATGCAGGGAGCGCAGGCACCCAGCATGCTGGACGATGTGTGGACGACGGGGAGCGGGGATGACGCGTCGCTGGCGGAGGTGATCAAGAACGGGAGAATCGCCAACGGCATGCCGGCGTTCGGCACGCTGCTCACCGACGAGGAGATCCGCGCGATGGTGGTCTACATCCGCGAGACCGCCGGCAGGGCGAAGACAGCGGCTACCACGTTCGCCGCGCCTGCCGCCAACGTCACGGTGCAGAGCGAGAAGCACGCCTTCAAGCTCGAAACCGTCGTCGAGGGGGTGGACACGCCGTGGGGCCTGGATTTCCTGCCCGACGGACGCATGCTCATCACCGAGAAGGGTGGCGCGCTGCGTGTCGCGAGTGCGACGGGTGTGCTTGCGCCGACGCCGGTGCAGGGCGTGCCGGCCGTGTGGTCGAAGGGACAGGGCGGCCTGCTCGACGTGGCCGTGCATCCCGAGTACGCGAAGAACGGCTGGATCTACCTGTCGTACAGCGACCCGGGTGAGAACGATTCCGCGATGACGGCCGTCATCCGCGCGAAGCTGAAGGGCAACGCGCTCGTGGACGTCCAGCAGTTGTTCAAGGCGCCGGCGTCCACGTATCGCAATGGCACCGTCCACTTCGGTTCGCGCTTCGTGTTCGACGGCAAGGGCCACGTCTTCTTCTCGATCGGCGAACGGGGGCAGGGCGCCGACGCGCAGGATCTGACGCGTCCGAACGGCAAGGTGCATCGCATCAACGAGGACGGCTCGATCCCCGCCGACAATCCCTTCGTCGACCGCGCCGATGCCATCAAGAGCATCTGGTCGTACGGCCATCGCAACCCGCAGGGGCTTGCGCAGCAGCCGGGCACCGGCGCGCTCTACGACGTCGAGCACGGACCGCGCGGCGGCGACGAACTGAACCTCGTCGAAAAGGCGAAGAACTACGGCTGGCCGGTGATCACCTACGGCATGAATTACAACGGCACGCCGATGACCGACAAGACGGCCGCGCCGGGCATGGAGCAGCCTGTCACGTACTGGGTGCCGTCGATCGCCGTCTCCTCGACGATGTTCTACACGGGGACGAAGTTCCCCGCGTGGCAGGGCAACCTGCTGGTGGGCTCACTGGCCGCACAGGAACTGCGTCGACTCGAGCTCACGCCGGCTGGCGTCACGCAGGAAGTCCTCTTCAAGAACATCGGCCGCCTTCGCGACGTCGTCGTCGGCCCTGACGGCGCGATCTACATCGCGTTCAACCAGCCGGACAGGATTGCGCGGATCGTTCCCTGATTCGGGCACCGGGCACCGGGCATCGGGCACCGGATCGATGGACTCCGGTTGGATGGAGCGAATGGGTTTCAACCCGTTCGTCAGGCACCGGACGTCGATTCACTCCGACCGGCCGTAGGCGACCAACAGCTCTCCGCTGACGATCATCGCGACGGCGACGAGCGTGGAGGTGGCGGGGCGGCCTTCCGTGAGGCGGGAGGCGGCAAGGGCGACGAGCGCCTGCACGGGGGCCTGCGCGGAGAGCACCCACAACGGCAGGCGCGTGAGGGCGGCGAAGCGGAAGAGGAACAGGCAGATCAGCACCACGGCGCCGAGCGTGGCCAGCGCAAGGAACGACGGATCGCGCGGCAGGGCGAGCGGGCGTGCGAGGAGCACGGCGAGTGTGACGAAGCCCGCGGTGTTCACCCAGTGGCGGCCGATGGTGAGTGTGACGGCCCCGTCGACGCCCATGTCGCGCGCCACGAGCTTGGCAACGATGTAGCCGTCCAGCGAGGCGATCACGTAACAGGATGCTGACGCGAGTCCGCTGCTGCCGATCGCGCCCGTCCACACGATCAGCAGCCCACCCGCCAGCGCGAGTGCCGCCCCGGCCAGCCCGCTGCGCGTCCACGTCTCGCGCAGGACGAGGATGGCGACGGGCACCTGCACCACCCAGTCGAGCCGCGTGAGGAACACGTACTCGGCTACGCGCGGACTGCGCGACAGACCCACGTAGTACGCGACGCCCGCCACGAGAAACCCCGCGAGACTGACGACCGCGTGCGTGCGCAGCGGCACGCTGCGCAATTCCCGCCACGCGGCCGCCACGCGACCGCGTGCTCGCGGGACTGCAAGCAATCCCACCAGCAGCAGGCTGCCGACCCCGTAGACGACCGCCGTCCCCACCAGCAACGACGACCGCGCCATCACTGCCGCCACGATGAACGGCGACAGCCCCGCCAGGACGTGGGACAGCAGGCCGAGGGCAGACACGGGAAAAAGGGAAAAAGGGGAAATGGGTAAAGGATAAGGACAGCGACAAAGGGGCAAGGCGAAGGGACAAAGGAAGCCGAAGCGCAAAGAAGGGGAAGCAAGGCGCCGATGGTGGCGGCTCGGGGCGCCTTCTCTTTCAGCTTTCGCGTTTGGGCTTTCTCCTTATTCGCCTTTCACCTTTGTGACTGTCCTTATCCTTTGGACTTTGGACTTTTCACTTTGACTGAATCGTTCCGCAGACGATTCTGTCGCCGGCGTTTCCGGCCGGGTCCGTCTTGAGGTCGTCGGCCTTGGCGTGGATCACGAGGGCCGTGCCGCCGTTGGTGAAGAGGGAATTGGGGCCGGGGCCGAGCGTGACGGCGGTGTTGGTGATGGTGGCTTCGAGCGTGCCGTCGGCCTTCACAGTGACGTTGGGCATGTCGCCGGCGTGGTGTCCGGCAGGGTTGTCGATGCCGTGCTGCTTGCTGGCCGGGTTGAAGTGCGGACCGGCCGACGTGAAGCCCGGGCCTTCGCACTTGGCGACGGCGTGCAGGTGGATCGCGTGCTCGCCCGGCGGCAGGTTCCTGGCCGACACCGCGATCGACACGCCGTCACCCGCGGGCGAGATCATCGCGTGGCCGACCGATTGGCCCTGGCCGTTCTGCAGGTTCACGTGAATCATCCGAGGGGTCTGCGCGGCACCGACCATCCCGAAGACGAAGAGGGCTGCGGTTCCGGCAATGAGGCCAAGCTGGGATTGCATCTGTCTCTCCTTGCGTCACCCCCGGACCGTCCGGGAGCACTTCCATCCTCCCCATCGTACCGGTTCCGGGCCTGCGTCGCTGGCGCAGGTGGGTGTCAGACCCCGTCTGCCCGCCTCGTTCTCGGCGCATGTCCGCCGCGCATGTTGCTCTCGACCGTTCATGGTGGTAGGCTGCGCGAGAGGCGAAACAAAAACGAATGTCTCTTCCGCGCTTCCGTGCCGATCTCGATGCGTTGCTGCAGCCGTACAGGTTCGACAGGCCACCCGCCGACCCTGTCCCTGCCAACAGCCTGCTGTCTACAGGCGTCGCCGGCCTCGACGTCACGATTGGCGGCGGGTGGCGACGCGGGCAGGTGTCGGAAGTCGTTGGGGCGTCTCCGTTCGCGCGGATGCGCGTGCTCACCGCCACGCTCGCGGCGGCCACGGCACGAGGCGAGCTCACGGCGTGGATCGACACCGTCGATCGCGGCGAACCCGCGAGCATGGCCGCGGCCGGCGTACCCCTCTCGCACGTCGTGTGGGTACACGGCAGGCCGCTCTCGGCGGGCGTGCTGGCGTTGCGTCCCCGGCGTGGCGATCCGGACCTCACCCAGACGGCCGTGCAGCGCGCGCTTCACGCGACGGAACTGATGGCGCAGGCCGGCAGGTTCGGCGTCGTGGTGCTCGACCTCGGCGACATCCCCGCGTTCGCGCTGCGCGCGGTACCGACGTCCGCATGGGTACGCCTGCATCGCGCGGTGGAGGGGCGGCGCACGGCGCTGGTGGTGCTCGGCGCACAGCCCATCACCCACAGCGCGAGTGGCGTGTCCGTACGCGTGCAGAGCCGCACGCGCGGCGAAGCGACGCCGCCGGCAGTGGTGCCGCTCACCCATCAGCCGCCGCGCCGGCGCGGCGTTGATGCAGCTGTCCGGATCGCCATGGCCGGCTGATGCTCATCCGACCCGGTTGCCGGTTGCCCGTTGCCGGTTGCCGGCCAAGACCCTGAGCGAATGAAGTGAGTCGAAGGGCCGGTGTCAGGTGCCCGGTGCCCGGTGCCCGGTGCGTTCGGAGACAATGAACGCCATGACGTCGGCCGCGCCTCCATCGCCGCTCGAGGACATCCTCACGCGGTATTGGGGCTTCACCGGATTCCGCCCGCATCAGCGTGAGGTGATGGAGGCGATCCTGGCTGGACGCGACTCGTTGCTCGTCATGCCGACGGGCGGTGGCAAGTCGCTGTGCTTCCAGGCGCCGGCCCTGCTGCGGCCTGGCCTGGCGCTCGTCGTGTCGCCCCTGATCTCGTTGATGAAGGACCAGGTGGACAGCCTGGAGGCCAACGGCGTGTCGGCCGCCTGCTACAACAGTGCGCTCGACGAGGGACAGAAGCGCGAGGTAGTGCAGGGCGTTCGCGACGGACGCACGCGATTGCTCTACGTGGCGCCGGAACGGCTGGTGGGCGAGGGCGGCGATCGGTTCGTGCGCTGGCTCGCGCAGGTCGGCGTCAGCTTCATCGCGGTGGACGAGGCGCACTGCATCAGCCAGTGGGGCCACGACTTCCGTCCGGAATATCGCAGGCTCGGGCAGCTCCGCACGCTGCTGCCGGGTGCCAGCATCCACGCGTTCACGGCAACGGCCACCGCTCGCGTGCGCCGCGACATCGTGTCGCAACTCGGGCTGCGTGACGCGCTCGAGGAAGTGGGGTCGTTCGATCGGCCGAACCTCGTCTATCGCGTGCTGATGCGCGATCAGCTGAAGAAGCAAGTCCTCGACGTCCTCGATCGCCATCGCGGCGACGCCGGCATCGTCTACTGCCAGTCTCGTAAGGAAGTGGATACGCTTTCGGCGTGGCTCACCAACGAAGGCTGGCGCGCGCGGCCGTATCATGCCGGACTCACGGCCGAGGAGCGCGAGCGGAACCAGGACGCCTTCCTCACCGAGCAGGCAGACATCGTGGTGGCGACCGTCGCGTTCGGGATGGGCATCCACCGGTCGAACGTGCGGTTCGTGATCCACGCCGGATCGCCGCAGTCGCTCGAGCACTACCAGCAGGAGTCGGGCCGCGCGGGCCGCGACGGCCTCGAAGCCGAGTGCGTGCTCCTGACGTCGGGCATCGACTTCCTCAAGTGGCGCACGCTGCTCGAGAAGAACGGTGAGCTGACAGATTCGGCACAGGGGCTCCTGCGCGACATCGAGCGCTACTCGGCGAGCACGCTGTGCCGGCACCGCCATCTCGTGCAGTACTTCGGCGAGCCCTACGATCGCGACGACTGCGGCGCGTGCGACGTCTGTCTCGGCGAACTGGAACTGGTGGATGAGCCTGTGACGACCGCGCGGAAGGTGCTGTCGTGCGTCGCGCGCGTCGAACAGCGCTTCGGCGCGGCCCACGTGGCCAACGTGCTCGTGGGCAAGGCCACCGAGGCGGTCAACGCACGCGGGCACGCGCAGCTGAGCACGTTCGGCTTGTTTGCCGGCGTGCCGGTGCCGGAAGTGCGCGGGTACATCGAGCAGCTCACGGCGCTCGGCTTCCTGCGCCAGACGCCGGGCGACTATCCCGTGCTCGTGCTGTCGCCGGAGGGCCGCACGCTGATGCGCGACGGGACGACGGACGCGCCGTTGACGCTGTACCGGCAGAAGCGCCGCACCAGGGAATCGATGCCGCGCCGGTCGCGCGTGGAGACAGAGTCGTGGGAAGGCGTGGACCGCGCGCTGTTCGACCGTCTCCGCGAGGTGCGCCTGACGCTGGCCCGAGCGCGCGGCGTGCCGCCGTACGTGATTTTCCACGACACCACGCTGCGCGAGATGGCCCGCCATCGCCCCACGACGGACGCCGCGCTGCGCGACATCTACGGCGTCGGCCAACGCAAGGCCGACGATGTGGGCCCCCTCTTCCTCGAGGCGATCCAGGCGGCCCTGCGTGGCGGGTAGGGCCGGCCCTCCGGGCCCGGCCGCACACGTGTCGCCCGCCGCGTCTCTGGCGGCCATCCCGCGACTTCAGGTAGCCTTTGTTGGTTGTGGACTCGCGTTGAGAGCGCGGGTCCTGTCGCCGGACAGCCCACCCGTCCTCCTCGCCAAGAGCGCTGGTACGGGAGGGGCTTGTCGGCACGGGCGGAGCGGCCCCCGTCAGGCGCCACCCGTGCCCGTGGCGGTTGAGCGTGTCCCGCGTTCGTCATTCGGCATTCGTTCCGCATTCGTCATCGAGGTTTCCCTGTGGCATTCGTGAAGGAAGAGGCGTACAAGCGGCTGGACGATCTGCAGCAGCGGGCAGTGGAACTCGGGAGGTATCTTTGACGCCGCTCGACCCGAGCTGGAGCTCGCACGCATAGAGGCGCAGGCCAGTGCGCCGGATTTCTGGAACAACCAGGCCGAGGCGCAGAAGGTGCTGCAGCGCCGGCGCAGGCTTGACGAGGACGTCACGCTCCTGAGGTCGCTCCGTCAGCAGACCGAGGATCTCGCCGTCCTGCGCGAGTGGCTCGACGCGGGCGAGGACGTTGGCGCCGATCTCACGCGCGGGCTCGACCAACTGGAGACGGCGGTCGAGGCCGGCGAGGTCAAGAAGATGCTCGGCGGCGAGCACGACCTCAAGAACGCCATCATCACCGTCCATCCGGGCGCGGGCGGCACCGAGTCGCAAGACTGGGCCGAGATGATCCTGCGCATGTACCTGCGCTGGGCGGAGCGTCGCGGCTTCAAGCGCGAGCTGCTCGAAGCACAGCCGGGCGACGAGGCGGGCATCAAGAGCGCCACGCTGACGATCACCGGCGAGTTCGCCTACGGCCTGCTCGCGGCGGAAGCCGGCGTTCACCGGCTGGTGCGCATCTCGCCGTTCGATCAGGCGGCGCGGCGGCACACCTCGTTCGCGTCGCTCCACGTCTGGCCCGAGTTGCCTGACGATGTGGACATCGTGGTCGACGACAAGGACTTGCGCATCGATACGTATCGATCGAGCGGCGCCGGCGGGCAGCACGTCAACGTCACCGACTCCGCCGTCCGCATCACCCATCTCCCGACCGGCATCGTCGTGTCGTGCCAGAACGAGCGGTCGCAGCACAAGAACAAGGACGTCGCGATGAAGGTGCTGCGCTCGCGGCTCTACGACATGAAGCTGAAGGAGCAGCAGGCCGAGCTCGATCGTATTGGCGGCGAGAAGAAGGACATTGCGTTCGGCAGCCAGATCCGCAGCTACGTGCTGCACCCGTACCAGATGGTCAAGGACCATCGCACGAAGTACCAGGAGGGCGACGTCACCAACGTCCTCGACGGCGACATCGACAGTTTCATCAAGACCTACCTGATGGCCAAGGCGTCAGGCACGCTGGGCGTTCCCACAGCCGACGACGACGCGTAGGGGCGCGATACGGACGGCGTGCGCTAGCGGATTTCGGCGCCGGGCTCGGTGCCGGCGATGAACGCCTCGCGCTGGCCGGCCTCGTTCGTCGTGAAGACAATGTTGCCGGGGGCGGGGAACTCGGGGACGTCCTTGCCGGCCTTGCGCTGGCGCTCGATCCAGTGCGACATCACGTCCATCCAGATCGGCAGGGCGGCCACCGAGCCGCTCTGGCCCTGACCGATGGTGCGGCGCGTGTCGAATCCCACCCAGACACCGATCGTGATGTCGGGATCGAAGCCGATGAACCACGCATCGGTGAAGTCGTCGGTCGTGCCGGTCTTGCCGCCGAGCGGCCAGCCAAGCGCGTTGGCGCGCGCCGCAGTGCCGTGCTGGACTACACCGCGCAGGAGCGACGTCATCACATACGCCGTATCCGCGCGAATGGCCTCGGTGGGCACGGGCCGGTTCTCTTCGAGTGCGTTGCCTTCGCGATCGGTCACGCGCACGATCTCGTACGGCGTCATGCGCACGCCCTGGTTGGGGAACAGCGAGAACGCGTTGGTGATCTCCATCAACGTCGCCTCACCGGCGCCGAGCGCGCTCGACAGGTACGGCGGAATCGGCGACGTGAACCCCAGCTTGCCGGCGTACTGGATCACCTGCTTCGGCCCCAGCGCGTTCATGAGGCGCACCGTCGGCACGTTGCGTGACTGCTCCAGCGCGCGACGGACGGAAATCGGTCCCTGGAACGTCTTGTCGTAGTTCATCGGCGAGTAGGGCGGCGTACCCGGGAACGTCACCGGCGCGTCGAGGAGCGTGCTCGCGGGCGTGTAGCCGCGATCGATCGCCGCGGTGTACACCACCAGCTTGAACGTGGATCCGAGCTGACGCGACGCCTGTACCGCGCGATTGAACTTGCTGCGCTCGAAGTCGAACCCACCCACCATCGCCAGCACGCGGCCGGTGCGGTTGTCGAGCGCGACGATGCCGCCCTGAAGTTCGGGCTCCTGATCGAGCCGTGCAACGGCGGCGTGCTCGGTGGTGTTGACCTCTTCGAGCAGGACCTGCACGAGATCGCCGCGCGAGACGAGCGCCGACGCGGTGGCCTTGCCCGTCCACGAGAAGCCGCTTCGCGGGATGCGGATGTCGAGCCGCCCTGCACGCGCCTGGATCTCCGTGGCGCTCGTCCCCGTCACCACGGCGGGGACGACATCGCCGACGGCCATCGGACCCTGCCAGCGGGGATGACGATAGGCATCGAGGTCGGCGCCCTGCGTGAGCAGGTTGGTGGGCTTGCGGAACCCGCGTCGCTGATCGAGACGTCGGAGGCCTGCCTGCAGCGCGCGCGTGGCGGCCTGCTGCAGCGGCAGGTCGAGGCTGGTCTGCACCGACAGGCCGTTCTCGTACAGCTGCTTGGCGCCGAATCGCGCTTCGATCTGTTGACGCACGTCTTCGACGAAGTACGGCGCGGGCGACCAGGGTTGCGTCGGCAGGCCCGCCGTCTTGATCGGACTGGCCTTGGCGGTCTCGGCCTCGGTAGCGGTGATGAAGCCCTCGTCTGCCATGCGCTGCAGCGCATAGTTGCGTCGCCGGCGCGCGGCGTCGGGATTCACGTAAGGACTCTGCCGCACGTTGCCCTGGATGATCCCGGCGATCATGGCGGCCTCTTCGACCGCGAGCGATTTGGCCGGTTTGCCGAAGTAGAGGCGTGACGCGGCTTCGACACCGTAGGCGCCGTGCCCGAAGTATGTCGTGTTGCAGTAGAGGGTGAGGATCTCGCGCTTGGTGAAGCGCTTCTCCAACTGCACCGAGATAATGGCTTCCTTGATCTTGCGTTCCCAGCCCGCCACGCCGGTGCGTGCGTAGACGCCCGCCTGCATGTACTCGTTCTGCAGGAACAGCATGCGCGCGAGCTGCTGCGTGATGGTGCTGGCGCCGGCGCGCTGGTTGTGGACCACGTCCTTGAACGCGGTCATCACGATGCGCGGGAGGCTGAGGCCGACGTGCTCCTCGAACTCCTGGTCTTCGGCAGCGATGATGGCCTGACGCAGCAACGGCGAGATGCCTTCGTAGGGCACCACGACCCGGCGCTCCTTGGCGAACTCGCCGATCACGCTGCCGTCGCTGGCGTGGATCCGCGTGATCGTGCTCGGCGCGTAGTCGTCGAGCGCCGAGATCTGCGGCAGGTCGCCCGCGAACGCAAACAGCACGCCGCTGATCGCGCCGAGGGCGATCGTCAGCAGGAACAGCAGGAACACCGTCGCCTGGCGCGCGACGCGGACGACGTAGGTGGCCATCAACGTAACAGCGTAGCAGGGGAGCGCGCGCGGGTGTGCCAGGGGTTGACACCCCTGGCCTCCATCCCGAACCGGACGTCAGGACGCATCCCAACCGGACGACTGGAGGCCAGGGGCTTCAGCCCCTGGCGCAGACGAACGGATTGAACGCGGTCACGAACTACAGCGGCGGCTTCGGAGCCGGCTTCTCGGTGGACTCGTCCGGCGGCGGTGGCGGCGGAGCCTGCTGGCGGCCGCGGGGAGCGACCGCACGCTGGGCGCGCTCGTACGGATCTTCCGGTGGCGGCGTCGGACCGTAGCCGCCCGCTGGCGGGCCGATTCGCGTGGGACCGATGCCGCGGCGCAGTTCCTCGGTGGTGCTGCTTCCCGTTCGCCGGTTCACGCCACCGTAGTATCCGCCCGGACCGTACACGGTGGTGCCGCCGGGACCGCCGTAGGGCGACACGTATCCGGGGCCGTAGCCATAGCCGCCGCGCGGCACGCCGTACCGGGCGGGTGGCCCCACGCGCTGCGTGACGAAGGCCGACGTGTTGGCCAGCGTGCGCGGATCGACCGCGTAGGTGCCGACCCGTCCGCGCCTGCCGAACTGATCCGACGGAATCACGGTCCAGGCACGCACGGGATCGAAGCCGGCGGCGGCATAGGCACTCCTCGGCTGCGAGACGCGATCCCAGTTCCACGTGCTGCGCGTCTGCGAGCCGAGCGGACTCCAGCCGATGTAGCCCGGCCCAACACTCCACGTGACACGCGATGGCGCCCACTGCCGTCCCGGCTGCCAGAACCATCGCCCTGTCGCGTTCACGTCCCACTGACCGAAATGGTGCGTCGGCCAGCCCCATCGCTCCTGGCCCACCCACAGCCACTGATTCGCGGGGCCATAAGGCTGCCAGTAGCCGTCGCCGTACGGCCGCCAGTCGGGGCCGACAGCCGGATACCACACGGCCCCCAGGCGGGGGTCGGTCTCCCACGTGCCGCTGCTGTTGAAGACGTCGGTGTAGGCCTCGAAGCGCGGATCCTGGAACGTTTCGAGCGGAGCGCCCGTGGCCGGTGAGGCGGGCGAGCGGTTCGCCCACTCGACGAAGCTGTCGCGGCCTGCGGCGTTGAAGGCGGTGGCGGTCCCCGGCGTGACACCCTCGCGCAGGGCGATTTGCTGTCCGGCCTCGACCACCCGCTCCTGCGCACCCGCGTCGACGGTTGCCCGCCCACGCACGACCACCATCGTCGTGGTGGGGCCGTCGATGGAGACGCGATATTCGCCGTCGGCGCCGAGCTGGACCGGTGCGGCCGGCGTGTCGAGGCGCAGGGATGCCGTCGCTCCGGCCGGTCTCACGATCACCGCACGACCCGCGGCCACGCCCAGCGCGTCTGCCGCAAGGACGTCGAGCCTGGCGTCCTTGTCCAGCGCCACGCGCGTGCCGTCGCCCCAGAGCATCTGCACGAACGCCTGCCCGGTGTCGACGCGGTCGCCGAACAGCACCGGATCCCCGACGTCGAGGGGATCCACGACTGCCTCGCGGGAGCGCGTGGCCTCGGACCCGTCGAGACGCAGGACGTGCGGTGGCGCCTCGGCCGCGACGTCCTCTTCAGCGCCGGCGGGCGCCTCCGCGGGAGCCGCCGGCTGCGCTGCGGAAACAGCGGGAACACCAGCCAGAAGGGCGAGGACCAGGGGATACGCGACAGGAACCTTCATGACCATCCTTTCGGCGGGCGGCCGTGGCATCTCCATGGGCCGGCCCACTTTCATCAACGGCGCGGACGCCGGAACTGCACAGGACTTCCGGAATTATTGTTGACACTATCACGCTCAACATATATGATTCTCTGGTTATTAGGGGCTGCCGAGGGATCACCCACGGGAACGGGCCCCGGTTTGCAGAGGCAGAGGGGCAGACGTCATGAGCAAAGTCATTGGTATCGACCTCGGAACGACCAACTCGGTCGTAGCGGTCATGGAGGGTGGGGAACCCACCGTCATCACGAATCCGGAAGGCAGCCGGCTGACGCCGTCGGTCGTGGCCTTCACCAAGTCCGGCGAGCGGCTGGTGGGCCAGGTCGCGAAGCGACAGGCCGCGACCAACGCCGAGAACACCATCTATTCGATCAAGCGCTTCATGGGGCGTCGCTTCGACGAGGTCAGCGACGAGATGAAGCTCGTGCCTTACCACGTCGTCAGGGATGGCAACGACGTGCGCATCGAGGCGGGTGGCCAGAAGTGGGCGCCGCCGCAGATCAGCGCGATGATCCTCCAGAAGTTGAAGCAGGCCGCCGAGGAGTACCTCGGGCAGCCCGTGTCGCAGGCCGTCATCACGGTGCCCGCGTACTTCAACGACGCGCAGCGCCAGGCCACCATCGAAGCGGGCCGTATCGCCGGTCTCGACGTCAAGCGCCTGGTCAACGAGCCGACGGCCGCCGCGCTCGCGTACGGTCTGGACAAGAAGCGCGATCAGACGATCGCCGTCTTCGACTTCGGCGGCGGCACCTTCGACATCTCGATCCTCGAGGTAGGCGAAGGCGTGGTCGAAGTGAAGTCGACCAACGGCGACACGCACCTCGGCGGTGACAACCTCGATCAGCGCGTGATCGAGTGGATCATCGCGGAATTCAAGAAGCAGGACGGGATCGATCTGAGCAAGGACCGCATGGCGCTCCAGCGGCTGCGTGAGGCGGCCGAGAAGGCCAAGATCGAGCTTTCGACGACGATGCAGACAGACATCAGTCTGCCGTTCATCACGGCCGACGCGTCGGGCGCCAAGCACCTCTCGCTGCAGCTCACGCGGGCGAGGTTCGAGTCGCTCGTCGAGGATCTGCTCCAGCGCGCCCTCGGACCGACGCGGCAGGCTCTGGCCGACGCGGGCCTGCAGGCGTCCGGCATCGACGAGGTCGTGCTGGTGGGCGGCTCCACGCGCGTGCCGCGCGTACAGCAACTCGTGAAGGAGTTGTTCGGCAAGGAGCCGAACAAGAGCGTGAACCCCGACGAAGTCGTGGCGATCGGCGCCGCGGTGCAGGCCGGCGTGCTCACGGGCGAGGTCAAGGACCTGCTCCTGCTCGACGTGACGCCGCTCTCGCTCGGCATCGAGACGCTCGGCGGCATCATGACGCGCCTCATCGAGCGCAACACCACGATCCCGACGCGCAAGAGCGAGGTCTTCTCGACGGCGAGCGACAACCAGCCGAGCGTGGAAGTCAACGTCGTGCAGGGCGAGCGCCAGATGGCGCGCGACAACAAGAGCCTTGGCAAGTTCCATCTCGATGGCATTCCGCCCGCACCGCGCGGTGTGCCGCAGGTGGAAGTCACGTTCGACATCGATGCCAACGGCGTGGTCAACGTGTCGGCGAAGGACCGTGCCACGGGCAAGGAGCAGAAGATCACCATCACCGGCTCCAGCGGCCTCAGCAAGGACGAGGTCGACAAGATGATGAAGGACGCCGAACTGCACGCCGAGGAGGACCGCAAGCGGCGTGAGCAGATCGAGACGCGCAACAAGGCGGAGCAGGCGGCCTATGCGGCCGAGCGCATGCTCGCCGACGCCGGAGACAAGCTCACCGACGCGGACAAGCAGCCGGTCACCGACGCGATCGCGGCGGTGCGCACGGCGCTGCAGGGGGAAGACAACGCGGCCATCGAGAGCGCCGTGGAGCGGCTCGTGCAGGCGCAGGGCAAGGCCGCCGAGGCGCTGTACCGGCAGACCCAGGACGCGGGTCAGCCGGGCGGATCCACCGAAGGCGCGGCAGGCAGCACCCCGGCCGATGGGGAAGTGATCGACGCCGAGGTCGTGGACGAGAAGTAGGCGATGACGCCGTACGAACTGCTGGGACTCGATCGGGACGCCTCGGAGGCGCAGGTGCGGCGGGCCTACCGCCGCCTCGCGCGCCGCTGGCATCCCGATCTGAATCCCGGCAACGCGGAGGCCGCGCGGCGATACGCCGCCATCACCGAGGCATTCGAGATCCTGGTGGACCCCGTCCGCCGGCGATCGTTCGATGCCTCGGGTGCGGTGCCGGCGGCGCCTGCCGCCGCGCCGGCCGCCTTCGCGGGGTTCGACTTCTCACTGACGATGCAGGGCGCGCAGGCGTCGACGTTCGGCGATCTGTTCGTCGACGTGTTCCGCGAGGCGGCCGGTGGCACGGGCGCCGCGCGCGGATCGGACATCCACGCGGCCGTCACGCTCACGTTGCGTGACGTGGTGTCGGGTACCACGTGCCGCGTGCCCGTGCACCGGCGCGTGACGTGCACGCTCTGTCGCGGGCGTGGCATCGTCGACGCGCCGCCCGTGCCGTGTCGGCACTGCGGCGCGACCGGGCAGCAGCGGCTCGGTCGCGGGCACATGGTGTTCGTCAAGCCGTGCGAGGCCTGTGGCGGTGTCGGCGCACTGAATCAGCGCACCTGTCACGGGTGCCATGGGCATGGACAGCACGACAGCGCGACGACCGTCGACGTGATGGTGCCTTCGGGCGTGACGGACGGCGAGGCGATCGTCGCGAGCGGGCAGGGACACGCGGGTGTCCGCGGTGGCGCGCCGGGCGATCTCCACGTGCACGTCCACGTGGCGCCGGACGAGCGCCTCACACGCGTCGGTAACGACTTACACATGACGCTGCCTGTGGCCGTGCACGAAGCGGTGCTCGGCGCGCGCGTGCCGGTGCCGACGCTCGACGGTCCGCTGTCGGTGCGGGTACCCCCGGGTCTCCAGCCCGGCCAGCGTCTCCGCCTGCGCGAGCGCGGCGTGCCGTCGCGGCGCACGGGCCAGCGCGGGGATCTCGTGCTTGACGTGCAGCTCGTGCTGCCGCCGGTAATCGACGCCAGGGGCCGCGAGTTGATGCAGGAGTTCGCGCGCCTGCATCCCGAGGACGTGCGCGCGGCGTGGTTCGGCGAACGCGTCACTGTCGGTGAGGCGCAGGAGTCCGCCGATGCGCGGCAGGCTCCCGCGACGGCATCGATCATCGAAGTCACCGGGAAGGGTGAGTGATGACGACACGACGGCCCGGCAAGGCCTTGTACATGATCAGCGCCGTGGCGCAGCGCTACAACATCCACCCGCAGACGCTGCGCCTCTACGAGCGTGAAGGATTGCTGCGTCCGTCGCGCACCGACGGCAACACGCGGCTCTACTCCGACGAGGACCTCGAGCGGCTGGAGACGATCCTGACGCTCACGCGCGAGCTCGGCGTGAACCTCGCGGGCGTGGAGATCATCCTCAACCTGCGCGAGCGCATGGCGCAGATGCAGCACGAAGTCAACGAGTTCATGGGCTACGTGAAGCAGGAGATGGTGCGCGGCCTCGGCGATTGGGAGCAGCGTCTCTCGACGGCGATGATCAAGAGCGCGGGCACGCACGATCTCAGGAGCGCGGGATCGCAGGAACTCGGGAGTACGAACGCGCAGGACGCGCCGCCGTCGAAGCCCTGAGTTATCATTCCGATCCCTTGGACGCTGTCTGCGCACTCTGTCACGGCACGGGTTGGAAGTCCGTCGAGCACGACGGCGAACGTCGCGTGACGCGCTGCGATTGCTGGCGCGACGCGTCGGCGTCGCGGCGTCGTGTCGACTCGCGCATTCCGCGCCGGTATCAGCACTGCGCCTTCTCGCCGTTCGACACGTACGGCAATCCGTCGCTCGACCGCGCGCTCGCGTCGGCGCGCGCGCTCGTGCAGCGCTATCCGGTCACCGATCGCGGCCTGTTCCTCCTCGGCCCTCCGGGCGTGGGCAAGACGCACCTGGCCGTTGCGGTGCTGCGAGCGCTGGTTCAGGAGAAGGGCGCGCGCGGCGTCTTCTACGACACGCGCGACCTGTTGCGCGTGATCCGCGCGACGTACGATCCGGTCGTGCGCGAGACGGAACGCGATGTGCTCCGTCCCGTCATGACGGCAGACGTGCTCGTTCTCGACGATCTGGGTGCCGAGAAGGCGTCCGAATGGGTGGACGAGACGCTGAACCTGATCGTCAACACGCGTTACAGCGAGAAGCGTCTCACGCTGTTCACGTCCAACTACGTGGACGATCCCGATCCGACGATTCCCGAGTCGCTGCTGTACCGCATCGGGCTCCGCATGCGATCGCGCCTGCACGAGATGTGCGAGTTCCTCGATCTCGACGGCGCGGACTATCGCGAACTGCCGCCCAACGGCGGCACAGACGACCTCGTGGCGCTGTGGCGCATGCGGCACAAGCCCGGTGGAAGCGGGCGCCTCCCGGTGAAGGCCAGCGCGCCCATGCGCGCGAAACTGCGCGACGGCGCGCGCGCGCCGGCAACAGCCGCGCCCGAGCTCAAATGGCCGGGCGGCCGCGCCGGTACGCGCCGCTGACGTCGTGACACCGCCGCTCGGCCTCTACGTCCACATCCCGTTCTGCAGCGCGATCTGCCACTACTGCAACTTCAACCGCGGCCTGATGGACGCTGCGCTGAAGGACGCGTACGTCGAGGCGCTCGTCACGCACGTCGCGCGTCTTGCCGAACCCATCCTCGTCGACACGATCTACATGGGCGGCGGCACACCGTCGCTGCTCGATCCCCACGACGTGCGTCGCATCGTCGAGGCGTGTCGCGCGGCGTTCGACGTCGTGCCCGGGACCGAGATCACGATGGAGGCCAACCCGGAGACGGTCGACGCACGTCGCCTCGCGGGATTCAGGGCCGCTGGCGTGACACGCCTGTCGTTCGGCGTGCAGTCGTTCCGCGACGAGGAATTGCGGCGGCTCGGGCGCCTGCACAGCGCGGATCGCGCGCGTGCCGCGATGCGCGAGGCGCGAGCCGAAGGCTTCGACGATGTCAGTCTCGACCTGATGATGTGGCTGCCCGGCCAGAGCGTGTCGCAGTGGATGATGTCTGTCGACGCGCTCATCGACATGGCCCCCGATCACGCGTCGCTCTATCTGCTCGAGCTGTATCCCAACGCGCCGCTCCAGGAGTTGATGGCGCGCGAGCAGTGGTCGCAGACGGCAGAAGACGATGCCGCGGACATGTACGAACTGGCGATGGGTCGCCTCGCGGCGGCGGGACTCGCGCAGTACGAGATCTCCAACGTGGCGAGGCAGGGGCACGAGAGTCGCCACAACCTGAAGTACTGGCACGACACAGGGTGGCTGGCCGTTGGCTGCGGCGCGCATGGGTCGCGCGAGGGACGGCGATGGAGTCACGTGGCCGACACGGGGGCGTACGTCGACCGCGTCATGGCTGGAGCGGACCCGACAGGGCAGTCGCGGCACCTGGATCGCACGCAGCAACTGGCCGAGGCGCTCTTCATGGGACTGCGGCTGGTCGAGGGCATCGACCTCGCCGCGTTTCGGGCACGATTTGACGTAGATGTCTGGGATCGCTACGGTGATGCACTGGCACCGGCGTCGGAGGCTGGTCTGCTCGAGCGCGTTTCGGGCAGGATTCGGCTCACGCGCCGTGGCATGCTCCTCGCAAACGAGGTCATGCAGGTGTTTGTCTGATGGGTTTGCGGCGGTCGAGCTTTACGGTACAGTAGCCGCGGACCCACTACCGTTGTTCTCGGTGTTCTCGGAGTTGGAGGAAGTTGCTATGCGTTTGTCGATGGAGGCGCGGGCCGTACGTGGTGCGGGTGCGCGAGTGGCCCTCGGGGCCGCCGTTGTGGTGTTCAGCAGTCTGATGGTGAGCGCGTCTGCCTACGCACAGGCCCCCGCCGAGCAACCGGCACAGCCGGCGGCTCCGGCCGAACCGGCCAAGCCGCAGCTCACGTTCGACAACGGCGACACGGTCGTGTGGTTCTATGCCGTCAAGGGCGACAGCACCGCCAAGTTCGAGAGTGTCTTCGGGCGCGTGAAGGAAGCGATGGGCAAGAGCGAGAATCCGGCGCGCAAGGACCAGGCTGCCGGCATGAAGCTGCTCAAGTCCACTTCGCCGGCCGGCGACGGCACGATCAACTACGTGCTGCTCATCAGCCCGATCGCGAGGGGACAGGAGTACAGCCCGGGCATGCTGCTGTTCGAAGTGTTCCCGACCGAAGCCAAGACGCTGATGGAGGAGTTGCAGACGTGCATCAACACGCAAGGGTTGAATGCCGCGGTGCCGCTCTTGACGGTGATGACGCTCGGCGGCATGTGATCCCGACCTGACGCAGGTTCTGTATCCGACCCCGGCGATGCGCACGCGTCGACCGGGGTCTTCGTCCGAAGATGCGTACCATCCTGCTCCCGATCCTCCTCACCGGCGTGACCGCGTCGGCGTTTGCACAGCAGCCGACGGCAGACGCACCGGCTGCGCCCGCCGTCCAGACGCCTGCCGTGCAGTCGGTGACCACCGTGCCGCCGGTACCCGCGGCACTGCCGTTGGCCGGGCCGACGGGGATGGTGTTCCACGCCATCAAGGCGGACCGGACCGCGGAATTCGAGGCCGTGATGTCGCGCTTGCACGACCTGCTCGCCGCGAGCGGCAACGACGTCCGCCGGCAGCAGGGACGCGGGTGGCGCGTCTATCGTCAGGCGACGCCGCTGCCCGATGGCGCGGTGCTCTACGTCTCGTTCCTCGATCCCGTCGTGGCCAATGCCGAGTACGACGTGCCGCGCCTGCTGGCTGAGGCCGCACCGGACGAGGCGCTGGCGCTGTACGAACAGTTCCGTGACGCTCACGTCCAGCCTGCCGTGCAGGCGTCGAACCTGACCCTCACGATTCCGGCGCCCGTGGCCACGCCAGCGTCAGTTCAGCCATGACCCTTCTGCTCGCGGCGACGCTTTTCCTCGCGACCCAGGCGACGCTTCCTGCGGCACCCGCTCCTGCGTCGTCGTCACAGGTGCCCGTCACCGCACCGGTACCTCCGTCGACCGAGGGTGATCTGTGGCTCGTGATCTACAGCGTGCTGCCGGGGCAGGACACGGAGTTCGAAGCCGTGGCCAGGCTGGTGCGCGACGCGATGAGGGCGAGTCAGGACGAGGTGCGTCAGGCCCAGGCACGCAACCTGCGCATCCACAAGTCGGCGATGCCGAACGCGGATGGCAAGGTCCTGTACTTCCTCCAGATTCCGGCCCTCACCGGCGACGCCGATCGTTCGGGTTTCGATATCCTGATCGAGTCGCTGCTGCCGGCGCAGGCCACGGCGCTCAAGAACCGGTTGACGGCCACGCTCGATCCGTCCAACCCGTCGGGGAACACGTACCTGATCAACGTGCGCTGATCCAGGACGTCTGTTGTACGGCCAGGACTGTCGCCATGGATCTGCATCTCACCGACGACCAGCGGCTGCTGCGCGAGAGCGTCAGGGAGTTCGCCGTGCGCGAACTGGCGCCACACGTGATGGCGTGGGACGAGGCGCAGCACTTCCCGATGGACCTGCTGCCGAAGCTCGCCGAGCTCGGGCTGATGGGGATTCGCGTACCCGAGGCGCTGGGCGGGTCTGGCATGTCGGCCGTGGACTACTGCCTGTGCATCGAAGAACTGGCGCGCGTGGACCCGGCGATCGCGCTGAGCGTCGCGGCGCACAACGGACTGGCCGCCGCCCACCTGCACATGTTCGGCACGCCCGAGCAGCAGACGCGCTTCCTCGTCCCTCTTGCAACAGGCCGGGTGCTCGGCGCCTGGGCACTCACCGAAGCGTCGTCAGGAAGCGATGCCGCGGCGATGCGTACTGTTGCGAGGCGCGACGGTACGGACTGGGTGCTCGACGGCACGAAGACGTTCATCACGCACGGCAACATCGCCGGCGTGATCGTGGCGATGGCCGTCACCGATCGCGCGCGCGGCAATCGCGGGATCTCGGCCTTCGTGTTGCCGGCAGACACGCCAGGCGTCAGGGCCGGCCGCAAGGAGAACAAGCTCGGGATGCGCGCCAGCGAGACGAGCGAGGTCGTGTTCGAGGCATGTCGCCTGCCGGCCGACGCGCTGCTCGGCGTCGAAGGGCAGGGCTTCGTCAACACGCTGCAGGTGCTCGACGCCGGCCGCATCGGAATCGCCGCGTTGTCGGTGGGGCTCGCGCAGGGCGCGTGGGACGCCGCGCGCGCCTATGCCCGCCCGCGCGAGCAGTTCGGCAGGCCAATCGCGTCGTTCCAGGGCATCCGCTGGAAACTTGCCGATCTCGCCAAGCGGATCGAGGCGTCGCGGCTGCTCACCTACAGCGCCGCGGCGGCGGCCGACGAGGGCGTCCGCACCACGCGCGAGTCGTCGATGGCCAAGCTGCACGCGAGCGAGACGGCCGTGCGCGCCGCCGACGAATGCGTGCAGATCCACGGCGGATACGGGTTCGTGAAGGACTATCCGGCCGAGAAATACTTCCGCGACGTGAAGCTGCTCACCATCGGCGAGGGCACCAGCGAGGTGCAGCGCCTGGTCATCGCCAGGCAGCTCCTCGCCTGACCCGCGCTGGACAGGATCGCCGCGGGCCACGCATCATGTGTGGTTGCCGCGCCCACGTGGGTGCGGCCACGACACGACCATGTCCATCACGATTGGGCTCATCGGCGGCCGCGGCCTGTACGACATGGCCGAACTCACCGATCGGCAGGAACGCACCATCGAGACGCCATTCGGCGCACCGTCTGGGCCCTACGTCACGGGTACCATCGGCGGCACGCGCGTGGCGTTCCTCGCGCGGCACGGCGCGGGCCACCGCCTCGCGCCGTCGGAGCTGAACTTCCGCGCCAACATCTTCGGCTTCAAGACGCTCGGGGTGGAGCGCCTGCTGTCGGCCAGCGCCGTCGGGTCGCTGCGTGACGACATCGCCCCCCTCGATCTCGTGATCCCGGACCAGTTCATCGATCGCACGTGCGGCCGCATCGGCACGTTCTTTGGCGACGGCCTCGTCGGCCACATCGCCTTCGCGGATCCGGTGTGCGGCCAGGTCGCGCAGGCGGCCTACGACGCGGCCACCGGCGCCGGCGCACGCGTTCACAAGGGCGGCACGTACGTGTGCATGGAGGGCCCCGCGTTCTCCACGCGCGCCGAGTCGCACCTCTATCGCTCGTGGGGCGCGCAGATCATCGGGATGACCAACCTGCAGGAGGCCAAACTCGCGCGCGAGGCGGAGATCTGCTACGCGACGATCGCTCTGGTCACCGACTACGACTGTTGGCATCCCGATCACGACCACGTGACGGTGGAGATGGTCATCGCCAACCTCACGCAGAACGCCCGCACCGCGCAGCGCGTGATCGCGAGCGCCGTCGCCGCACTGGCGTCGACGCCGCGCACCTGCGCCTGCGGTCAGGCCCTCGCCACCGCGCTCATCACCCGTCCCGACGCCGTGCCCGACGAGACACGACGCATGCTCGCACGCATCGTCGGGAAGTATCTGCCGCAGTGATGCCGCGATGCCGGGAATGCCGCGAATGTCGCGCGCGTCCGGAGCCGCAAGCCACAAGCCACAATCGGTAACCCCCAAGCCGCTCAGATCCCCGAGTTCCCATGCCCCGTCACATCGTCACCGGTTCGATCGCATACGACTACTTGATGACCTTTCCTGGCGCGTTCACGGAACTGCTCCTGCCCGAGCACCTGCAGCGCCTGAGCCTCAGCTTCCTCGTCGACGAGATGGAGAAGCGGCGCGGAGGGTGCGCGCCCAACATCGCGTACACGCTGGCGCTGCTCGGTGAACGGCCCGCGCTGATGGCGACGGCGGGACAGGACTTCAGTGACTATCGTTCGTGGCTCGAAGCCGCCAACGTGGACACGTCGCTCGTCCATGACGTGGGCGACAAGTTCACGGCGTCGTTCTTCTGCAGCACCGACACGCAGAACAACCAGATCGCGTCGTTCTACGCCGGTGCGATGGCCGATGCCGATCAGTTGTCGTTCCGGACGGCCGGTGGCGCGGATCTGGTCATCATCTCACCCAACGATCCGAAGGCGATGGTGCAGTACGCCGACGAGTGCCGTGCCCTCGGCCTCCGCTACATCTTCGATCCCGGCCAGCAGTGCGCGCGTCTCGATGGCCCCGAGCTGGCCGCGGGGCTCGTCGGCGCGAACATCGTCATCTGCAACGACTACGAGTACGAACTGATTCGGGAGAAGACGGCGCTCGACGTCGACGCGCTGCTCGAGAAGTCCGAAGCGGTCATCGTCACCAGGGGCGAACACGGGTCGTCGATTCACGTGCCCGGGCGTCGCATCGACGTGCCCGCAGCGCCGGAACGCCGCGTTGCCGATCCGACGGGCGTGGGCGATGCGTATCGTGGCGGACTCATGAAGGGGCTCGCGCTCGGCGCCGACTGGGAGACGTGCGGACGCCTCGGCAGCGTGGCGGCCACGTATGCGCTCGAGCACGTGGGCGGCCAGAGCCATGCGTACAGCCTCGACGAGTTCCGCGAGCGCTACACAGACGCATTCCGGAGCGATTGCCCGTTCTGAGATGCCCCGCACCGGGTGGCGGGCGCAGCCGCACCTCACCCGTTGGAGACCACGGGTGTCCACCTCCGGCTCGTTCGAGATGACGCAGGCGTGGTGGCTGCGCACCGGTCTCACGACGGCGGCCGTCCTCTGGGCCGTGGCCATCGTGGTGACGCCAGCGATGCTGCATGCGTCAGCGGGACGTGACGCATCGCGCGGCGGCCTGCTGCTGGCCGCCGTTGTTCAGGGGGTCGGCGCCCGGATCTGCCATCAGCGTCCCGATCGAACGTTTCGTGTGCAGGGCTCGCTCATGCCCGTCTGTGGCCGCTGCACCGGCCTGTATGTCGCCGGGGCGCTCGGCTTGCTGGCAGGCAGCGTGTGGCGCCGTCCGCGTCGCGCCGCCACGCACTCGTCCCGGACGTTGCTCGTCGCGGCAGCGGTGCCCACGCTCGCCACATGGACGATGGAAGTGGCGGGTGTGTGGAATCCGGGGACACCGCTGCGCGCGGTGGCGGCCCTCCCGCTCGGCGCCGCGGCAGGCTGGGTGTGCGCGCGCGCCTTGCTACACTACCCCCCGATGTCCGCGCGTCAGGCCTCCTCGTCCACCACACTCCCGCCGCTGCCGTTGTGCGCGATCGGGTGGCTCGTGCCGGGAGCGGCGCACATGCTGCTCGGCCGTCGCGAGAAGGGCGTCATCTTCCTCGTGGTGCTCGTCGCGCTCTTTGCCGCCGGTCTCGCGCTCGAGGGGCGCATCTTCCCGATCGAGCCGCGTGAGCCGCTCGTGGCGCTGGCGGCGCTCGCAGACCTGGGGATTGGCGCGCCGTACTTCGTGGCCTGGGCGCTCGGTCTTGGTTCCGGAACCGTCGTGGCCGCGAGCTACGAGTACGCGAACACGTACCTGATCGTCGCGGGCCTGCTGAACGCGCTGGTGGTGCTCGACGCGTACGACATCGCGATCGGACGCAAGGCCTGATGACCAGCCACTTCCTCCTGCTCGTGTTCTTCGCCGTGTGCGTGGCCACGGTGATGGCCGTCCTCCAGAAGGACGACCGTGCTGGCCAGGTGCGCCTCGCGCTCTACATCGCCGGCGGGTTCGTGGGGACGGCCCTGGTGCTCGGCTGGCTGATGTTCCCCTTTCCGCTGTGAGCCCCCGCACACGTGCGTGGCTGTCCTGGGCACCGGCAATCCTCTGGGCGGTCGTGATCTTCGCGCTCTCGGCGCAACCGTCGCTGCCGAGCGCGGGCGTCAGCGACAAGCACGCCCACATGGTGACGTACGGTCTGCTCGCCGGCCTGTGCCTGATGGGCCTCACAGGCTGGCGCCAGCGTCGCATCGCCGGCGGACCCGCGCTTGTGGCCTTCGTCATGGCCGTCCTCTACGGCGTCTCCGATGAATGGCACCAGTCGTTCGTGCCGGGCCGCACGCCAGACGTGGCCGACGTGGTGGCCGATGCGCTGGGCGCGGCGCTGGCCGCTGGCGGCGCGTGGGCGTGGGCTATACTGCTGGCCGGGCGATCGACGCCCCGGCAGTCCTGAACGCGTACCCGTGCGGACGTTCCGCGAGACGGGAGGCGCGTCACCCCCAAGAGTTCCCGCCGCATGAGCGACCAGCATCTGGAGTTGTCGGGTACCGGCGCCGTGCGCGTGCTGACGATCAGCCGTCCCGAGAAGCTCAATGCGCTGAACCGCGCGATGGTGGTGGCGCTGCAGGCACGTCTCGATGCGCTCGCGGCCGATGCATCCCTGCGCGTGCTGATCGTCACGGGTGCGGGACCGAAGGCGTTCGTCGCCGGTGCAGACATCGCGGAGTTCGAGGGACTGACCTCCGAGCAGGCGACCAGACTGGCACAGCAGGGGCAGCGCGTGCTCGACACGCTCGAGGCGCTGCCCGTGCCGACCATCGCGGCGATCAACGGTTTCGCGCTCGGCGGCGGATGTGAACTGGCGTTGGCGTGTACGTTCCGCATCGTGGCGGACACGGCTCGACTCGGTCTTCCGGAGACCTCGCTGGGACTCATCCCCGGATTCGGCGGGACGCAGCGGCTCGCGCGGGCCGTCGGCACGCAGCGCGCGCTCGACCTGATACTCACGGGGCGGCAGGTGTCTGCCGAGGAAGCCGTCCACATCGGCCTGGCTCTCCGTGCGGTGCCGGCGGCGCAGTTGATGGACGAGGTGCGGGCGCTGGCGGCACATCTGGCCACGCGCGCGCCGCTGGCCTTGCGGTATGCCCGCGAGGCCGTCTCGGAAGGCGCAGACCGGCCGCTCGCCGACGCGCTGGGACTCGAAGCGCGGCTCTTCGGCCTTGCGGCATCCAGCGACGACATGCGCGAGGGCGTGCGCGCGTTCCTGGACAAGCGTCAGGCATCATTTACAGGTCGTTGACGAGGAGCCCGCAGCCCGTGTCCCGTCCCGCCGTGTCCCAGCCCGTCCCACAGGTTCCAGGCCTGCGCGTTGCCCTCGTCGTGTCGACGTACCACGATGGAATCACCGCGCGGCTGGCTGAAGGTGCGTACGAAGGCCTCGCGGCCGCCGGTGTTGCGCAGCGCGACATCTCGCGCCTCGACGTGCCAGGTGCGTACGAGATTCCGTTCGGTGCGCGCATCGCCGCGGTGTCGGGGCGCGTTGACGCGGTGGTGTGCCTCGGCTGTCTCATCAAGGGCGAGACGCCGCACTTCGACTACATCGCGTCGGCCGTCTCGCATGGTCTGATGCAGGCGTCGCTTCTCCAGGGCGTGCCGATGGCGTTCGGCGTGCTCACCGTGAACACGATGGACGAGGCCGTCGCGCGCGTGCCCGAAGGGGCAGGCAACAAGGGCTACGAAGCCGCGGTCGCCGTGGCGACGATGGCGGCGCTGGCGCGGGAATGGCAGCCGCGTACGGCGAAAGCGGGGATGCGGGGGTGAAGCGTGATCCTCATCACCTGCGTCAGGCGCGCGAGTCGGCGCTCCAGATGCTGTACGGCTGGGAGATGGGCGGGGACGCGCTTCCCGAAGCCATCGCCGGCGTGCGGGAACTGCAGCTACGTCCACCCGTGGCGGGCCGCGACGCGCTGGCCGAGGAGCTCGCGTACGGGACGGCTCGCGCGCTCGAGCGCATCGATCCGTTGATCGCCGAGGCCGCGACCAACTGGCGTCTCGAACGCCTCGCCATCGTCGACCGCCTGGTTCTGCGTCTCGCCGTCCACGAGCTCCTCGATCGTCCGGACACTCCTCCGGCCGTTGTCATCAACGAAGCGCTGGAACTGGCCCGCACCTTCAGCGCCCCCGATGCCGTCCGCTTCGTGAACGGCGTACTCGACGCCATCAGGAAGAGGCTCACGGACCGGCAACCGGCAACCGGCGACGGGCAACCGGAGTCCGGGCACCGGGCACCGGGCACCGGGCGCCGGATTTCAGACACGGAGCAGTGACTGTTCGCTTCCGTAAGCCGTAGACCTCCTGTATCCCCATGTCCGATTCAGAACTCGTCGCTCAGCGCCGTGCCAAGTACGAGGCGATCCTCGCGCTCGGCGTGCGGCCGTACCCGAGTACCTTCGACGCCACGCACCGCATCGCCGACATCGTGGCGACGTATGACACGTACACGGGCGAGGCGCTCGACGCCGATCACGTGCCGGTGCGCGCGGCGGGACGCATCCTCGGGATGCGCACCTTCGGCAAGGCGAACTTCCTCGTGCTGTCTGACGGCGTGGCACAGTTGCAGGTCTACGTGCGGAAGGACTCGGTGAGTGAAGAGGCCTTCGCGCTGTTCGGGCATCTCGATTTCGGCGATCAGATCGGCGTCCACGGCCGCCTGTTCAGGACGCGTACCGGCGAGTTGACGATCTGGGCGTCGGCGCTGACGTTCCTCGCCAAGAGCTTCCTGCCGCTGCCGGAGAAGTGGCACGGACTGCAGGACATCGAGACGCGCTATCGCCAGCGGTATCTCGATCTGATCGTGAACCCGGACGCGCGCCGCGTGTTCGACGTGCGGGCGCGGACGCTGCAGACCATTCGAGGCTTCCTCGACGCGCGCGGGTTCCTCGAAGTCGAGACCCCGATGATGCAGCCGCTGGCGGGCGGCGCACTGGCGCGTCCGTTCGTGACGCATCACAACGCGCTCGACATGAAGTTGTACATGCGCATCGCGCCCGAGCTGTACCTCAAGCGGCTCGTCGTCGGCGGCATGGATCGCGTGTACGAGATCAACAGGAACTTCCGCAACGAGGGCATCTCCACGCAGCACAATCCCGAGTTCACGATGCTGGAGTTCTATCAGGCGTACGTGGACTACCAGTACCTGATGCGCCTCACCGAGGAGATGTTGGCCGAGGTGGCGATGGCCACCACGGGCTCGACCGACCTCACCTTCGGCGAGCACGCGATCTCGTTCGCGGCGCCGTTCCGCCGCCTGTCGCTGCGGCACGCGGCCGCCGAGCGCGCGTCGGAGCGGTTGCAGCGATCGGTGGACGTCGACATGCTGCGCGACGCGGCCACGGCACGCAGCATCGCCGTCGCGCTCGGCCTCGACGTGCCGGACGGACAGGGCGCGGGCAAGACCGCCACGGCGATCTTCGAAGCGTTGTGCGAGGAGGACCTGATCCAGCCGACGTTCATCCACGATTTCCCGACGGAGGTGTCGCCGCTTTCCAAGCAGAAGCCCGACGACCCCGACACGGTCGAGCGTTTCGAGCTGTATGCGGGTGGTTTCGAACTCGCCAACGCGTTCAGCGAGCTGAACGATCCCGCCGAACAGCGGCGCCGGTTCGAGGACCAGTTGAGCGAACGCGCGCGCGGCGACGCCGAGGCGCACCAGATGGACGAGGACTACATCCGCGCGCTGGAGTACGGCCTGCCGCCTACCGGCGGCGAAGGGGTGGGCATCGACAGGCTCGTGATGCTCCTGACCAACAGCCCCAGCATCAGGGAGGTGATTCTGTTCCCCCTCATGCGCCAGCGCTGACCGGGCGAGCTACTGATACCGCAGGGCCTGCGCGGGGTCGAGGCGCGAGGCCTGTCGCGACGGGTAGATCGTCGCGACAAAGCAGATCACCAGCGCCGCGAGGACGACGATCACGAAATCGTGCGGCTGCACCTTGAACGGCACGTGCGCCACCTGGTAGACGTCCATCGGCACCTTGATCAGCTGATACGTGTCGAGCACCCACGCCACGGCGAGGCCCGCCGCTGCGCCCACCGTCGTGCCGATCGTCCCGATGATCAGCCCCTGCAGCATGAACACGATGGTGATGCTGCGGGCGGCGGCGCCCATGGTCTTCAGGATGGCGATGTCGCGGCTCTTCTCCATCACGAGCAGCACCAGCGACGCCACGATGTTGAGCGCCGCCACCATGACGATGAGGCCGATGGTGATGGAGATGGCGATCTTCTCCAGCCAGAGCGCGGAGAACAGCGACTGGTTCATCTGCGCCCAGTCCTGCGTCACGTAGGTGTTGCCGAGCGCGGCGACGATGGCCGACGCGACGACCGGTGCGGCGTACATGTCGTCCACGCGCACCTCGATGAAGTCGGGGCGATCGCGGGCCAGCAGCCGCTGCGCCGTCGGGAGCGACACGAATCCGTAAGCGGCATCGAACTCGTACAGCCCCAGCGCGTAGATTCCCACCACCTGCAGCCGCCGGCTCCCCATCGTCGGGCCGAAGGGAGAGAGGGGCCCTTCCGGCGTCATGACGGTGACCGTGTCGCCGATGGACACGCGGAGCTGTTCGGCCAGCGTCTGCCCGATCGCGATGCCGGCCAGGCCCTCGTCGGGCACCACGCCCACGGCCTGCAGCGTGCCCTGCCGCATGCGCTCGCGCACGTCGGTGACCTCGCCTTCGGTCTCCGGATCGATGCCCTTGACGGTGATGAACGCCTGCTCCTCGCCGGCCGTGATGAGCGCCTTGCCGAGCACGATGGGTGACGCGCCCGTCACGCGCGGCACCTCTTTCACGCGGCGCATGTCGGCCTGTGCGTCGCTGATGCCTTCACCCGCCTGCCACACGTAGATGTGCGGCGACGCCCCGACGATCCGGTCGCGCAGTTCGCCCTGAAGCCCCGTCATCAGCGCCAGCGCGATGATGAGCGCCATCACGCCGACGGCGACGCCGATCGTCGAAATCACCGAAATCAGCGAGAGGAACGCCTGCTTGCGCCGGGCGACGAGGTACCGGAGCGCCAGGAAGAGTTCATAGGGCATGCGCGGTACAGGCTACTGTATCCCGATGCCATTCCTGTCGGTTGCCGCCCTCCGCAAGTCGTATCCCACGCCGAACGGGCCTGTGGAAGTGCTGAGGGACGTCAACCTGGAGATCGAGGCGGGGCAGATGGTGGCGGTGATCGGGGCGTCGGGCGTGGGGAAGAGCACGCTGCTGCACGTGCTCGGCGGCCTCGACAGTCTCGACGGTGGCCAGGTGGAGGTGGATGGCGTCGGCCTCCATGCGCTCGACGATGCGGCGCGCGTGGCCTTCCGCAACCAGCGCGTGGGGTTCGTGTTCCAGTTCCATCACCTGCTGCCGGAGTTCTCGGCGCTGGAGAACGTCGAGATGCCGCTGCGCATCGGCCGCGTGCCACTGGCCGACGGGCGGCCGCGCGCGCAGGCACTCCTCGAGCGGGTTGGCCTCGGACATCGGCTCACGCACAGGCCAGGCACGCTGTCGGGCGGCGAGCAGCAGCGCGTGGCCATCGCCCGCGCGCTGGTGATGCACCCGGCGCTCCTGCTGGCCGACGAACCGACGGGCAACCTGGACCAACACACGGCCGAGACCTTGCATGCCCTGTTGCGGGCGATGCACGCCGAGCAGCGGCTCACGTCGGTCATCGCCACGCACAATCCGCGGTTGGCGGCGGCGTGCGACAGGGTGTTCCGCCTCGAAGACGGTCGATTGTTGTCAGCGTGACAGGAGCGCGCCAAGAGCCCGACCGTGTCGCCCGACGTCCAAGTGATCAGCGCCACTCGTCGGCCGTCCGATGACACAGCGACGATGCGCCGACAGCCGGGGCATCCGAAGCGTTCCCGTATAATGCCGGAATACGGCACCCCACGCCTTCGCTGGCGTGTGTCCATGCAAGGGACCACATGTTCGAGGGGTACACAGAACGAGCGCGACGCGTCCTCTTCTTCGCCAGGTACGAGGCGAGCCAGCTGGGGAGCGTCTCAATCGAGACCGAGCATCTGCTGCTGGGGTTGATCCGTGAGGGCAAGGGGCTCACGAGCCGCATCTTCGCGCGCTCGCACCTGTCCCTGGAAGCCATCCGCAAGGAAGTCGAGGGCCGCACGGTCTTCCGCGAGAAGGTGTCCACGTCGGTGGAGATTCCTTTCAGCGCCGAGACCAAGCGCGTGCTGCAGGCCGCCGCGCAGGAGGCCGATCAGCTCTCGCACAACTACGTGGGCACCGAGCACCTGCTGCTCGGCATCCTCTGCGAAGAGCAGTCGGTGGCCGCGACCATTCTCATGGAGAAGGGGATGCGGCTGGCCACCGTCCGCGAGGACATCGTCGCGCTGCTCAACGAGAAGACGACGATGACGCGGGTGAAGGAGACGCCGCTGCTCGCGGAATTCAGCCGCGACCTGAGTGAGGCGGCGCTCAAGGGCTCGCTCGACCCCCTGGTGGGACGCGAGACGGAGATCGAGCGCGTGCAGCAGGTGCTGTGCCGCCGGACCAAGAACAACGCCGTGCTGATCGGCGAGCCTGGCGTGGGCAAGACCGCGATCGTCGAGGGACTCGCGCAGAAGATCGCCGTCGGCGACGTGCCGCACTTCCTCGCCGACAAGCGCATCCTCGCGCTCGACATCTCGCTCATCGTGGCGGGGACGAAGTATCGCGGGCAGTTCGAAGAGCGTCTCAAGGCCATCATGAAGGAGCTGGTCGAGAACCCGAACGTCATCGTGTTCATCGACGAGCTCCACACGCTCGTGGGGGCCGGATCGGCGGAAGGGTCACTGGACGCGGCCAACATCCTCAAGCCCGCGCTCTCGCGTGGCGAGATCCGCTGCATCGGCGCGACCACGCCCGCCGAGTACCGCACGTACATCGAGAAGGATCGATCGCTCGAACGGCGCTTCCAGGCGGTGAAGGTCGATCCGCCGAGCGAGAGCGAAGCGATCCAGGTCCTCTCGGGGATCAAGGAGCGATACGAGACGTTCCATCACGTGGCGTACACGCGCGAGGCGCTCGAAGCCGCCGTGTACCAGTCGAGCCGCTACATCACCGACCGATTCCTTCCAGACAAGGCGATCGACCTGCTCGACGAGGCGGGCGCGCGCGCGAAGCTGCGCGAGGCCGGCTACAGCGAGGAGTTCGGACAGATCAACAGGAACATCCGTGTCGCCGTCGAGCAGATGGAGAGCGCCGTCTCTCAGAAGGACTTCGAGCGGGCGCAGTTCTTCCGCGAGCAGGAAGTGATGGCGCGCGAGAACCTCCAGTTCGTGCGCGAGAAGTTCGACGTGGCGTCGAGCGTGCGTCGCGTGACCGTCGGCCGTCCCGAGATTGACGAGGTCGTCTCGAAATGGACCGGCGTGCCGCTCACCTCGATCAACGAGGACGAAGGCGACAAGCTGCTCCGGATGGAAGAGGAACTCCACGCGCGCGTCATCAGCCAGGACCGGGCGATCTCCGCCGTGGCGCGGGCCATCCGGCGGTCACGAGCCGGCCTGAAGGCGCCCACGCGCCCCGTCGGCAGCTTCCTGTTCCTGGGGCCCACCGGCGTCGGCAAGACGGAGCTCGCTCGCGCACTCGCGAATCTGCTGTTCGGCAGCGATCACGCGCTCATCCGATTCGACATGTCCGAGTACATGGAGAAGCACTCGGTGAGCAAATTGATCGGCTCGCCTCCGGGGTACGTGGGCCACGAGGAGGGTGGGCAACTCACCGAGAAGGTGAAGCGGAACCCGTACTCGGTGGTGCTGCTCGACGAGATCGAGAAGGCGCATCCGGACCTGTTCAACATCCTGCTGCAGGTGTTCGAGGACGGCCACCTGACCGACGGCCTCGGCAATCGCGTCAACTTCAAGAACGCGATCATCATCATGACGTCGAACATCGGCGCGCGCTTCATCCAGAAGAAGGCGTCGCTGGGGTTCCAGCCGGGCGAATCCAGCGAAACCAAGACCATCAACGAGCAGGTGCTCGGCGAGGTCAAGCGCACGTTCAACCCCGAGTTCATCAATCGTCTCGACGAAATCATCGTGTTCGAGGCGCTCTCGGACGAGGACCTGCGGGCGATCACGCGGCTGCTGGTGGCGCAGTTGAACAGGAACCTGGTGGACCGCCAGCTCCGGCTCGATGTCGGCGCCGACGTGATCGACTGGATCATCAGCGTCACGTGCAACGACCGCTCCTACGGTGCGCGCCCGCTGCGCCGTGCGCTCCAGCGGTACATCGAAGACCCGCTGAGCGAGGAGCTGATCCGCGGTCGCCTCACCGCTGGCGGCGCGTTCGAGGTCTACATGGACGAGGGCCACCCTCATTACCGGCCCGCCGGCACCGAGGCGCCAGGCCTGCAACTGGTCACGGTCTGACCCGCGCGGGCCGTCACCCTCTTCCCTGCTACGCAGCTACGGAGGGCAGGCAAGGGCCGCCGCTGCTCCCTCGGGCCCCGCAGGGGGCGCCCCCTGCGCCGCCTCTTGTGCCGCGCAGGCCGGCCGGGCGCTGGCGCGCGACGTCTCATGTCCGGTACACTGACGGCTTGGCTTCCACGGGCGGGGACTGCCCGTAGGCCCTGAGTCGTCACCGACAAGGCTCTGGGCCGCCGGTGCGACGCCCTTCGGAACCGCGAACACGCATGAGACTCGCTGCCCCTGCCGGGGTGCTGTGCCTGGTCCTGTGGGCCACGCCGAACGCCATCGCCGGCGCCCAGCCGCCGTCCGCACCGCCGACGCCCGCGGCGCCCGATTCACCGACACCGGCCCCACCTGCCGCCGACACGCCGTCTCCGCCGCCCGTCTCCGCGATGCCGGCCATCCAGCCGCCCGTGGCGGGGACGGCCGACGCGGGCGGAACCGTCAGGAGCGTGATCGACGTCGACGGCACGTGCGCGGCCATCCCGCCCGCGTCGGCTACCGCCCAGCCGCCCGCGGGCAGTGGTCCTGTCCTGCGCGCCGTGGAACTGTGCTTTCCGACG
>JADLFL010000039.1 GCA_020845575.1 Acidobacteriota bacterium
CGCACGGGATCGCTGCGCTCGCGCGCCTTGGCGAACGTCACACGACCGCCCTTGGTCGTGAGCTCGTACGCCGGCTCGTTCGCATACCAGTACTGCCCGCCCACGCTCATCGAGACGCCTCGCCGGAAGAGCGACGGCTCCTCGATGTTGGCGCGGAAGCCACGATCGAGCGACGACCACCGGAACGTGGTCTGCGCCGTCCGCGCGCCGCCGAAGAAGTTCAGGTGTCGCAACGTGGTCGTGATGCGCGCCTTCTCCTCGCTGCCGTACCCGGGCGTGATCGACAGCCGCCGCGGCTTCGCCTGCGTCAGCACGACTTCCACCGGCACGGGTGCACCCACTGGACCGCTCGTGTCGGCGTTGACTGACACGAACTGGAAGATCTCCCGGTTGTACAGACGACGCTGCGTATCGGCCACACGACTGATGCGGAACTGCTGCCCCTCCTTCATGCCGAGCAGCGACTTCACGCGGCCGTCGCTCACGCGCTCGTTGCCGCGCACCGTGATGCGGCCGAACGTCGAGGCCGGCCCCGGCTCCGCGATGACAAACAGCGACACGTGGCCTGGTGCGGAGCTCTCGCCCTCGAGGACGTGGACGTTCGCGTACGCGTACCCGCGCTCCTGCAAGACCGCGAGCGTGGCCGTGCGCGTCGTCCGCACGTCACCCTGCACGCGGCGCCGGCCCGCGGCCAGCGTCACGCGCTGCTGCACGGCCTCCTGATCCGCCGGTGAAAGGACGTCGAACCCGTAGGTCTGGACCGAGTCGATGATGACCGGCGCGCCCTGCTCGACGTGGATTGTGATGTCCACCGCCTTCGCACGCTCGTCGCGCTCGATGTCGACCGACGTGACGCGCGCGTGCGGCCACCCGTTGTCCGAGAGGAACGCGATGATGCGGTAGAGGTCCGACTGGAGCTGACGCGCATCGAAGTAGCGATCGCGGCCGAGGAAGGGCAGCATCCCTCCGCTCTTGCGCGTGGCCAGCACGCCGGTGATTTGCGACGCGTCAAGTCCTGAGACACCGAGGATGTCGAGTTTACGCACCTCGAGCCGGCGATCGGCGGGCGTCTCGGCGACGGTCTGGGCCTGGGCGGGCGGAGTCCAGAGGGTGAAGGCGAGCCACAGGCCCAGCACACAGGTCCCCATGCGTCGTGGCGTCACTCCCTCCATCTTGCCTGCGTTTGTGGCCGGCCGACAACGTCAGCCTGGAACGAGAACGGGGCGTCCTGACGGACGCCCCGTGTCGATGCGATCGGCCGGAGCGACCCGCGCAACTACTCTGTCGGTGCCCCTTCGGGCAGGCGGCCACGGCCGCCACGGCTCGCACGGCCGCCCTTCTGGCCCGCCGCGCGCGCCTCGACCGACGTCCATTCATGCGCGGTGCCCTTCATGTGGGCCGCACGACCGCCCTTGCTCGCGATCTCGCGCTGCTTCTCCGGTGACATGGACGCGAACCCACGACGCTCCTTGCGGCGCGGCTCAATCTGCTGGGGCATGTTCATTTCGTTGCTCATGGTGTCGCCTCCCTTTCCTGCCCCCGGGTAGTTACAACAAGCGTGCCAGCACCCGCCCACATGCCAGGTCGAAATCGGGGACAAACCACGCGCTTCCGGAGCCTGCCGAGTCTGCCGATACAGCCGGCTCATCCATGTCGCGAAACCCAACAGTAATTCTTACACCGGCGTCTGCTTTTGCTCAGGTAACCCACGCGGCACCAACAACGCCGTGCCGAGCGCGACGATCGAAATCACGGCGCCAAACACGAACGCCCTGTGAAGCCCCTCGGCCAGCGCGGCGGGCGAATTCCCGCCTGACGCCGCCGACGCCGCGACGACGGCTCCCATCGCGGCCACGCCGATCGCGCCGCCGATGCTGCGTGTGAACTGACTGAGCGACGTCGCCACGCCAAGACGCTCGCGTACGACGGCGCTCTGCACCGCCAGCATCAGCGACAGCATTGTCATGCCCATGCCGATACCCATCAGTCCCAGGTAGCCCTGCATCACGAGCAGTCCGCTCGACGGCTGCAGCGCGGCCAGGCCAACGAAGCCGAGCGACACGCACACGAGTCCACCGACGATGAAGGAACGGAAGCCGACGCGCGGCAGCATCCGCCCCGTGACGATGGACATGCCGACCCAGCCAAGGAGCAGCGGCGTGAGCACGCTGCCGGCTTCGCGCGCCGACCGCCCGAGCGCCGACTGCACGTACAGCGGCACGAACGCGAGCGCGCCGAAGATGGCCAGGCCCAGCAGCGTCCCCGTACATGTCGTCGTCGCGACCATGCGATCGCCGAGCAGCGACAGCGGCAGGATCGGGTGTGCCGTACGACGTTCGAGCGCGACGAACACGATGGCGAGCACGACCGCCACCGCGTACAACGCCTTCACGACACCGGGCGACAGCGATGCGTCGGGCACGCCCGTCTGCGTGAGCGCCAGCATCAGCGCCGTCACGGTACCCATCAGCACGCCGGCCCCCACGTAGTCCACATCACCACGGCCCTGGCCGAGTTTGTCGATGAGGTACTTCCCCACCAGGATCGCGGGGATGAGACCGAACGGGAGGTTGATGAAGAAGATCAGCCGCCACGAGACGCTCTCGGTGAGGATCGCGCCGATGAGCGGACCCGCGATCGACGACACGCCCCACACGCCGGCGAAGAGCGCCTGCGCGCGCGCGCGCTCCGCGAGCGTGTACATGTCGCCGATGATCACCATGCCGATCGGCAGCAGTCCCCCTGCGCCGATGCCCTGCACCGTCCTGAACGCGATGAGTTGCGTCATCGACGTGGAGACACCGCTCAGCAGCGAGCCGAGAAGGAACAGGGCGAGCGCCACGAGGTAGGGCCGCCGCCGGCCGTGGACGTCAGCGATGCGCCCCCACACCGGCGTCGTCACGGTGGACGTCAGCATGTAGCCCGAGAACACCCAGCTGTAGTGATTGAGACCGCCGAATTGCGCCACAACGGTCGGCATCGCCGTGGCGACAATGGTCGCTTCCATCGCGGCAAGGAAGCTCCCGCCCAGGATGCCCAGTGTGACGAGGGCCCGGTGCGACGAGCGGAGACGGTCGAAGAAGGACATGGATGGCTCTGGTACGATCGTCCGCATGCGTACGGTTCACTGCGTGAAACTGGGACGGGAACTCCCGGGATTGGATGAAGCCCCGTGGCCCGGAGCACTGGGCCAGCGCATCTACGATAGCGTGTCTCAGGAAGCCTGGGACATGTGGGAAGAGCGCATGAAGATGATCCTCAACGAGTACCGGCTCATGCCCTGGCAGAAGGACGCGCAGGATCTCGTGGCCAAACACATGGAGGAGTACTTCTTCGGCGAGAGCGGCGCCCTGCCGCCCGGCTACACGCCCGCCTCGTCCTGACGCGCGACGAGGTGGCCGGCTGCGCCGATGTGGCGCGCGGCGTCACGGAGCGTCATCACGACGTCGTCGGGCCGCGCGGCTTCCGCATGCACGACGCACGTCGAACCGGCCACGCACGCATCGGTTACGCCGGGTATGGTCCCGACGGTCGCCAGCCGTGTCGGGGCCTCCGCGTCGCCAGGCATGGCGACTGTCAGCACGCCGCGTGCGACGCCCTGGTGTCCGTAGCCATCGAGCTGGCGTCCGAGCGCGTGCGCGACGAGCACGTCCTCGAGACCGCAGCGCGCACCGTCTGGAGCGACGATGGGAATCGCCCGCGCGAGTGCACCATCGCCGGCCACCGGCCAGACGTCGAGCACAACGATGTCGTCATCGTCCACGCGGCACGCGGCGTGGATGGGACCGTGATGCAGGCCGAGCGTCAACGCCGCGCGCGCGATGTGCCCCGCGACGACGTGCTGCCGTGCAGGCTTCAACGGCGCGGGCGTCACGTGGATCGCAGCGTCGACATCGGCCGTCGACGCCACCGCTGATGGGGCAGCGACGTCGAACGCTTCCAAGAGCGCGAACACGCGCAGCGCGCCCTGCTCCAGTACGCCGAGCAGTTCGAATCCACGCCCCGGCGCGATCGCCTCGACGAGGAGGATGTCGCCGACGCCCGTCGTACGGTCGCCGCTCTGCTCGCGCGCGTCCATCAACGCATCCCACGACGCGACGCGCACCGGCCGACCGACCCACGCCGCCGCCGGCGCGACACGACACGGGAACCGCACGCGCGTGAGGCGCTCGAGATCGTCGTCTCCATGCGCGCGCACGCCGACGAACCAGGGAACTGGCAGCCCTGCGGCGAGCAGCCTGCCTCGCGAGAGGAGTCGATCTGTCGCGACGCGCACACCGTCGGAGCGATGCCATGGCAACCCGCGCGCCTCCGCAACACGTGCCGCGAACACGGCTCCCTGCGCATCGGCGGCAAGCACGCCGTCGATCGGCACACCCTCCGGTAGCGCGCGACAGTCGTCCGCGTTCGTCGCCACGCGCAGATCGACTCCAGCCCGCCGCGCCGCATGCCTGAAGGCATCGACGTCGGATCCCGAACGCGCGGTACAGAGCAGCAACGTAGGCACGACACATGATGCCTGCCGTCGCGCCTTCGGCGCCACGGCTCGAGCGTCGGCAACCGGCAACCGGCAACCGCGCCGGAACCCTGGCTTCGCCTGGCCGCGTTCACACCACGACGGTAGGGCCGGCTCTCCGAGCCCGGCTACCGGTTGCCGGTTGCCGGTTGCCGGGACGATACAATTCCCCCCGTGTCTGTGGCTTCCCACACCCCTGTGCCGGCCGACGCGCCACGCGTACTCGTCACCGGCGGCGCCGGCTTCCTCGGCATCAACCTCGTTCGCTACCTGCACGCCCGCGGCTATGCGGTGACGTCGCTCGACCTCGAGCCGTTCACCTACCCCGACATGAGGCCACTCATTCGCGAGGTTCGCGGCGACATCCGCACGCGTACCGACGTCGACACGGCGCTCGAGGGCTGTCGCCACGTGGTGCACTGCGCGGCCGCCCTGCCGCTCTATTCGCCCGAAGACATTCACACGACCGACGTCGTCGGCACGCGGATCATGCTGGAGCATGCGCAGCGCCACGGCGTCGAGCGGTTCGTGCACATCTCGTCCACGGCCGTGTACGGCATCCCCGATCACCATCCGCTGCTCGAGACCGACAGGCTGCACGGCGTGGGGCCGTATGGCATCGCGAAGGTGGAGGCCGAGCAGGTGGCCGAGGAGTTCCGTGCGGCGGGAATGGTGGTGCCGGTACTCCGGCCCAAGTCGTTCATCGGCCCGGAGCGCCTCGGCGTGTTCGCGCTGCTCTACGACTGGGCGCTCGACAAGCGCAACTTCCCGATGATCGGCAACGGCCGCAACAGGTATCAGCTGCTCGACGTCGAGGATCTGTGCGAGGCGATCCTGCGCTGTCTGCAGATGCCCGTCGCGGCCGTCAACGACACGTTCAACATCGGCGCGAAGGAGTTCCTCACGATGCGCGAGGACTACCAGGTCGTGCTCGATCGCGCCGGCTTCGGCAAGCGCATCGTCGGCTTCCCCGCCGCACCCGCGATCTGGGGGCTCAGGTTCCTCGAAGCCCTCGGCGTGTCGCCGCTCTACAAGTGGGTGTACGAGACGGCATCGAAGGATTCGTTCGTCTCGATCGAAAAGGCCGAACGCCAGCTGGAACTCACGCCGCGGTTCTCCAACCGCGACGCCCTGCTGCGCAACTTCGAGTGGTACATCGCCCACCGCGACCAGTTCGCGCAAGCCTCGGGCATCTCCCACCGCGTCCCGTGGAAGCAGGGCGCGATCGGCCTGCTGAAGCGCTTCTTCTGAACCACAGGTGTAGCCGCCGGACTTTGTCCGGCGGGCGGGGACCACTGACTGCTCGGTGTGGTGTGTCCGGTGTAGGGGCCGGGCAAGCCCCGCCCGCCCTGATCCGTCTAGAACAGATACCGCACCGACACCTGCATCTGGCGTGCCGTGCCGAGGCCGACGGTGCGATTCAGCGGGCCAAGCATGTAGCCGAACGTGCCGGCCTGCGCATCGGTGAACGGCTGGCCGATCGTACCGGCCGGCAGCGTGGCAGCGGGACTCTCGTAGTTCAGCGCATTGGTCACGTTGAAGACTTCGAGCCTCACCTGCAGACCCTGGCTGCCGCTGAAGCGGACGTCCTTGCTCGTCATCAGATCGAGCTGCCAGAATCCGGGCCCACGCAGGTAGTTGCGCGGGAGATTGCCGAACGTGCCTGGCATCGGCGCAGCGAACGCGGCGGGGTTGAGCCAGCGCACGCCGTCCTTCAGATACGGATCCACGCCTGGCACCAGGTCGGGCCGCTGTGTACCACGCGTGTTGCCGCCCGGTACGTTGGTCACCGTGACGCCGTTGACCGACACCGTATCGGGCCTGTTGATGGTGACGTTGATCGGCAGGCCGCTGCGCGCGTTGACGATGCCGCCGATGCGCCAGCCGCCGGACCAGCGCCCGTCGAACGGCAGCGCGTAGACGAGTGAGCCATTGAAGGTGTGCGGGATGTCGGTCAGGTTCCTGCCGAACTCCGTGCCGTAGTCGAACGTGTTCGACGCCGTCGCGGCTTCGTTCGATCCCTGCGTCGTGCCTTCGTTGCGCGAGTACTGGTACTGCAGGCCGCCGCTCAGGCCAGACTTGAAGCGACGCGTGAGGCCGATCTGCAGCGCGTCGTAGCTCGCGCGGCCGCACCCGCTGATCGGATTGCCGTTGATGACCAGGCCGTCCACGCACCCCGACGTCTTGTAGTCGACCTGCCCCACCGACGGCACCTGCCGCTGGCGCGTCGCGATGTCGAACGTGTTGGCCACGCCGCGCAGGAACATGTCGCGGCCTTTGCTGCCTGTATAGCCGACAGTCAGGTTCACGGCGCCAGGCAATTCCTGCGACACGCTGACGCCGTATTGGATGTTGTACTCGTCAGGCCTGTGATGCGTGTACCCGCGCACGGACAGCTGGTCGCGGTAGACGGCCGGATCGACGGGATACGCGAGCCCGCCCGCCACATCGGTCGTCTGCACGCGACGACGCTCGATGAAGTTCTCGATCGGCTGGATGCGATCCTCGAACTGACCCGGGCCGTAGAACCAGCCATAGCCCGCGCGCAGGACGGTCTTGTCGGTGAGTTGATACGCCGCCGACAACCGCGGCGCGACGTTGTTGCGGTCGGCATCGTAGAAGTTGTCCGGATCCTCGCTGAACGCGTTCTCCTCGATGAAGAATGGCCGCGCCTGGCCCCTCTTCTCCTTGACCACGGAGTAGAAGTCGTAGCGGAGTCCGAGATCGAGCGTGAGGCGATTGGTGACGCGCCAGCTGTCCTGCACGAAGCCGACCAGGTAGTACTGCTGCGGCGTGAACACCGGCGAATCGAGCGAGACGGCGACCTGCGTGGGACGGTTGTCGATGAACTCGTTGATGCCGCCGTAGACGATCTCCGTGCTGCCGAGAAACCGGAACTGCGACTCGATGTTCCGGTACTCGCCACCCACCTTCAGCGTGTGCGCGCCGCGCACGAGCGTCATCGTGTCGCTGAGCGAGATCGAGCGCGGGTCGTACGCCTGTCCGTTGGTCGAGGCGTTGCTCGTGGCGCGGACGAGCAGGCCGCTGCGGGCAACACCCGTCGTTCCGCGTGCGTCGACGGACGAGGAGTTGACGGTACCCGAAAGCGACACCTGCATGGCGTCATAGCCCGCGGGACCGAACGCGACCGCGTCGTATCGCGGGCGGTTGAAGCCGACCTTCAGTTCGTTCACCACGTTCGATCCGAAGAGGGACTGGTGGCTGCCGACGACGTTCATCGGCGACTGCGTGGCGCGCACGCGGCGCGGCGTCACGGTGCGGTCCGGCGTGTCCACCTCGCCGTGGCTGTAGAGCACGCGCGCGTATGCCGACTGGTTCGGCGTGAAGCGATGGTCGACGCGAGCCGAGAACGTGTGCTCACGCTGCGTGGCTTCAGTGTCGAGCGTTGCGAGCGCCAGCAGCGGATTGGCCGTCGGTGTGGTCCCGCGCGGGAAGCCGGCGAGGAGCGGGGCCACGGCCTGCGTGCGCGCCGCGTTCTGTCCCGATCCGCTGCCGACGGGCTCGCCGGCCATGATGCGGCGGATCGCCTCGTCGCTTGGTACGGCCTCGGTGAACGACAGGCCGGTCGTCTGCCGCAGGCCTTCGTAGCTGCCGAAGAAGAACGTGCGATTGCGTGCGAGCGGCCCCCCGATGGAGCCGCCGAACTGGTTGAACTCCAGCTTCTGCTTCCTGTCGTCGTACGGGCTCGCCGAGTCGAGCGCGTCGTTGCGGAGGTAGTCGAAGATCGAGCCCGTGAAGCGGTTGCCTCCGCTCTTGCTGATCACCGTGATGTTGCCGCCGGCACCGAGCCCGCTCTCGGCGGGCGCGAGTCCGGAGTTCACGCGGAACTCGGCGATCGACTCCATCGACGTCTGCAGCCGGAACTGCGAGCCGGTGGCGTTGAGGTAGCCGGGGCTCGCGTCCCAGACGTACGTGCCGTCGACGCCGTCGTAGTTCAGGTAGTTCTGCTGGTTCGACTTGCCGTTGAAGCGCACGCTGGCCCAGCCGCCGTTGCCGTCGCTCGTGGCACCGGTGGCCAGCGTCATCAGGTTCGCGAAGTTGCGGCCGTTCACGGGCAGATGATCGACTTCATCGGGCGACACGTTCACGCCGAGCCTGGCGGACATGAGGTCGAGCGCGGCAGCGTCGGCCGTCACCGTGACCGTCTCGTCCACGCCCGCCACGGCCAGTGAGAGATCGAACGGTGTGATGTCGCCGACACCGACCGTGAGCGCGCCCCGACGCGGCGCGAAGCCGTCGATCTCGGCCACGACCTCGTACGATCCGGGTCCGAGGTTGGTCGCCGCGTAGCGCCCGTCGCCGTCGGTCACGACGGTGCGGGACGCGCCCGTCCGCGTGGCGGTGACGCTCACTGACACGCCTGGCAACGCGTCGCCATTGGCGTCGGTGACGCGGCCGACGATCCGTGATTCGGTCTGTTGCGCCGAGGCGGTGGTCGTCACAAGCACGACACATACGACCGCCAGCACGATGTTCTTGACTATTCGATACGCACTCATGTGTTGTCCCCTCGACTCCTGCGCTCGCCGGACGTTCGCCAGCACGCGCGCGCACGCGGCCCTGCCACACGCGCCACAGACAGTTGGCGCGCTGCCTGTGACAGGCATGCGACGGATGGATGTCGAGGGAGTTAATTCGACAGGGCAATGGTGCAGAGACGTCGGGCCAGACGTCCCTGCAGACGGCGCGCCCCCTCCGTCCTCGATCCCTACTTGACCCCGTGCATCAGTCGGCTCAGGACTGACGACAACAGGAAGAGGACGAGGCCGGAGATGAACAGGGCCCAGAAGCCGAAGGTGTAGCCGCTCAGGGCCGACGCGGTGGTCATGCCCGTTTCGCCGCTCACGTAGCCGGCGAAGATGCCCGACAGGTTGTTGCCGATGCCCGTCGAGAGGAACCAGCCGCCCATGCCGAAGCCGACGAGCCGCACCGGGGCGAGCTTGGTGACCATCGAGAGGCCGATCGGCGACAGGCACAGCTCACCCACCGACTGGATGACGTACACCATGAACAGCGTCCAGAACGGAATCTTGCCGGCGACGTCGACGAGCGACGACAGCGCGAACATCAGCAGCAGGAACGCCAGCCCGTTGAACAGCAGGCCGAAACTGAACTTGCGCGCGATCGACGGATTCCACGATCCGAGCCGCACCCAGATCCACGCGAGCACCGGCGCGAGCGTGATGATGGCCATCGAGTTGACGGTCTGGAACCACGCCACTGGGAACGTCCACGAGCCGAACGCCCTGTCGACGATCTTGTCGGCCAGGAACGTGAACGAACTGCCTGCCTGTTCGAAGAACATCCAGAACATCACGTTGAAGCCGAAAATCACGAGCATCGCGATCGCCTTGTCGCGCGCGACGGGACCGTTGCGCACACCCTCTGCGAGCAGCAGCACGCACAACCCGACGAACATCGCCGTGAGCACGTACTGCAGCGCCGTGGCGCCGAGCTGCGCGATCAGCACCCACGTCACGGGGATCGCCACCACGCAGCCGGCAGCGACAGCCGCCACGGTCCCCATCCCTTCGAGTCCGGGCAGTGGCGCGCCGATGCCTTCCAGTTGCCGGCGTCCGAACCAGAACCACACGAGGCTCACGAGCATGCCCACACCGGACGCGATGAAGACGTACTTGTACGCCGGCATGGCCGACGACCCGAACGCCTGCTCGGCCAGCCAACCCGTGAGCACCGGCGCGAGGAACGCACCGGCGTTGATGCCCATGTAGAAGATCGTGAAGCCCGAATCGCGCCGCTCGTCGCCCGGCGCGTACAACTTGCCAACCATCGTCGAGATGTTCGGCTTGAACAATCCGTTGCCGACGATGATGGTGGCCAGACCGAATTCGAAGATGCGCGCGTCGGGGACGGCGATCGCGAAGAGGCCGGCCGCCATGATCACCGCGCCCAGCAGGATGGATCGCTGATAGCCGAGGATCTTGTCGGCCACGTAGCCGCCGAAGATCGCCGCGGCGTACACGAGCGCGAGATACGCGCCGTACGTCCGACTGGCGGGCTCCTCTCCGCCGGCGCTGCCACCGTAGAACTGCGCCACGATGTAGAGCACCAGCGCCCAGCGGATGCCGTAGAACGCGAAGCGCTCCCAGAACTCCGTCATGAACAACATCCACAACGGCCGTGGATGCCCCATCAACTCGTCGAATGCCGGAACTGGTGTATCGGTGGTGGTCGAACGCGCGCCGCCGCTCATGCGGATCCCTCCGTTGCCGCCGGACGCCGGCGATGGCCCGCCATCCTGCGCGACATGGGCGACAGAAATAGCACAGGTCCCCACGCGCGCGCCCTAGAATGAGCGGATGTCAGTGGCCCCATCGCCTGCTCCCGACTCACAGGGCCCACTCCGCCGGGACGTCCGCCTGCTGGGCGCCATCCTCGGCCACGTCATCAGGGAGCAGGAAGGGCAAGCGCTCTTCGACGCCGAGGAACGCGTCCGCCAGACCTCCCGCGCCGGCGACACCGAAGCCGTCAAGGCGATCGTCGAGGCACTGCCTGTCGATGAACAGGGCCGCCTGGTCCGCGCGTTCTCGCTCTACTTCCAGCTCGCGAATCTAGCCGAACAGCATCATCGGATCCGGCGCCGGCGACAGTACGCCGTCGAGCGGCGCGTGGCGGCCGAATCGCTCGACGAGGCATTCCAGGAACTCGACGCGGCAGGCATCTCCGCCGGGCAGTTGCGCGACGCCGCGCGGCGCGTCTCGCTCGAGCTCGTGCTGACGGCGCATCCGACGGAAGCCACGCGCCGAACGGTGCTCACCGCGCAGCTCGAAATCAGCGAACTGCTCCACCGGCTCGACGATCCGCAGCTCTCCGAGCCCGGACGCCGCGATATCGAGGACGCGCTCGCCGAACAGATCACCACGCTCTGGCAGACAGACGAGACACGCACGAAGCGCCCGCGCGTGGTCGACGAGATCCGCCACGGCCTCTGGTTCTTCGAACAGAGCCTCTTCGACGTGGCGCCCGCGCTCGTGGGCGACTATCGCCGGCGCATCCCCGGCGCCCCGCTGCCGCTCCGGTTCGGCAGCTGGATCGGCGGCGATCAGGACGGCAACCCGAACGCCGGCCCCGCCACGCTGCGCGCGGCAGCCGACCGCGCGCGCGCGCTCGTGCTCGAGCGCTACACCGACGAGGTCCGCGATCTCGCGCGCACGATGGGCGTGTCTCGCGCGCTCGTGGACGTCAACGAGGCGCTGCTGACGTCGATCGCCGCCGACCAACAGCGGCTCGCCGGCATCGGCCTCTCCGATCTCAGCGCGTCGACCGACGATGAGCCGTATCGGCGGAAGCTGTGGCTGATGTACCAGCGGCTGCGGCAGACGGCCGACGATGCGCCCGGTGGGTACGGACACGTCCACGAGTTGGTCGCCGACCTGGAGGTGATCGACGCCTCGCTGCGCGCGCACCGCGGCGAGCGCATCGCCAACGGGCGCCTCGCCGCGCTCCGTCGTCGCGTGGAGCTGTTCGGGTTCCACGTCGCGAAGCTCGATGTGCGCGTCCACGTGCGCGATCTGGTCACGCAGGTCGAACGCGTACGCGACACCTTGCAGACGGTGGTCGAGTTGCACCGGCGGCACGGGCCAGCGGTGTGCGACACCCTGATCCTCTCGGGCACGACCGGACCAGAGCCCGTCATCGCGGCGGCGAACCTTGCGCGCGAGGCGGGACTGACGCTGTCCATCGCACCGCTCTTCGAGTCGATCGACGACCTCCAGCGCGCGGGCGCCATCGTCGAGGAACTGGCGACGTCGCCCGAGTTCGCGCCCGTGCTCGACGCGCGGCGTCGCAGGCTCGAGGTGATGGTCGGCTACTCGGACTCGGCCAAGGATGGCGGATATCTCGCCGCGCAGTGGGAGATCTATCGCGCGCAGGAAGATCTTTCGGGCGCGGCCGTGAAGCATCGCCTCGATCTCACGGTCTTCCACGGACGCGGAGGCAGCACGGGGCGCGGCGGCGGTCCGACGCACGCGGCGATTCTCGCGCAGCCAGGAGGTCACTCGCGGGGACGACTCAAGCTCACCGAACAGGGCGAGACGATCTCGTTCAAGTACGGCCTGCCGGGTCTCGCGTACCGCAACCTCGAGGCCGCGCTGTCTGCCACGCTGCTCTCCGTGTTCCCGAACGTGGTGGGATCGAGCGCGCCGGGGATCGGGCGCGAGATCATGGCGCAGGCGGCGCGAGCGTCAGAGGACGCGTTCCGTCGCTTCGTCCATCACAACCCGTCGTTCGTGCCGTTCTTCCGCGCGTTCACGCCCGTCGACGAGCTGACGTTGCTCGAGATCGGTTCACGCCCGGCGCGCCGCCCGTCGGCAGACGCCGAGTATCTGCAGTCGCTGCGCGCGATCCCGTGGGTGTTCTCGTGGACGCAGAACCGATCGCTGCTGCCGGCGTGGTTCGGATGCGGGAGCGGACTGGCACCGATCGTCGAGACCGCGAGCGGCCTGGACACGCTGCGTCGTCTCTATCGTGACTGGCCGTTCTTCAGATCGATCGTCGAGAACCTGGAGATGACGCTTGCCAAGTCGAGCCTGGAGATCGCGCGGTCGTATCTCGAACTCGTACCGGAGAGCGCGGATCCAGACGGCCACTTCGCGCAGATCGCCGACGAACACGCACGCACCACCGACGTCGTCCTCCGTGTGGTCGAAGCCGACCACCTGCTCGACAGACATCCCGTCGTGCAGCGCACGATCAGGCTGCGCAATCCGTACGTCAACCCGATCAACGCGATGCAGGTCGCCCTCCTGCGCGCCCACCGCGCCGGTGACGCCGACGCCAACCGCCCCCTCGTCCGCACGATCGCCGGGATCACGGCAGGGTTGCGGAACTCGGGCTGACGGAGATGCGGGCCGGGCGTGCCCGGCCCGTCGTGGTTCCGGGCTACGCGCCGGCTGGGGCGATCAGGCGGGCGGCGAAGTGGCCGATCTCCCTGCCGGCCGCGACGGTCCAGGCGTGGCCCCCTGCCACTTCATACGGCTCGACGGCGACGTAGCGGCCAGCCAGCATGTCGAGATCGACGCGCAACTGGGCTGCGGTGTACTGCGTGTCGTCGCGCCCGCGGCCGATGAGCACCGGCGGACACTGCGCGAACGGGCGCACGCCGAGTTCCGGCGGTACGTCGCCGCCGAAAACGGCCAATCCGTCGACGCGCCTGACGCCGAGGATCGCCGCGCGCCACGCCATCGCCACGCCCTGCGAATACCCCTGATACACCAACGCGCGCGGCTCGCCGTTCTGATGGATGGCCTCGGTCACCGCGCTCCGCACGTAACGCAGGTTGTCCTCGATCGCGTCCTCGCGATCCTGCGACGTCATCCAGCTCGAGACGACCTGCCCGCCGCGGCCGTAGAAGCGGTGCAGCCCCTGGACACAGACGATGGTCCAGTCGTCGAGTTGCGGGATGGCTTCGAGCCGCGCCATGTGCGTGTCTGCCGATTCCGCGTACCCGTGGAAGCCGACGATCATCGGTGCGTTGCGGATCGGCCCCGACTCCGGTGACTCCGGCACACGGACGAGATAGCGGCCATGAATCGGCGTGACGATTGCGTAGTCGCGAGGCGGCGTGGCCATGGTATCCCGTCGCTACAATTCAAGACGCATGCCTACCGTCATCGGGCTGATTTCGGACACGCACGGGCTGGTGCGTGCATCGGTTGCATACGCTTTCGAGGGGGTCGCGTCGATTCTGCACGCCGGCGATGTCGGCAGCCGCGACGTCCTGATCGAGCTGACGGCCATCGCACCGGTCCAGGCGGTGTACGGGAACGTGGACGACCAGCACATGCCCGGTCTCGAAGCGCACCGATGGCTGACCGTCGACGGCTGGCGCATTCACGTGAGCCACGGCCACGAGCTCGGGCAACCGACGCCCGCATCAGTGCGCCATCGCTATCCGGACGCCGACATCCTGATCTTCGGCCACACCCATCGAGCACTCGTGGAGCGCGACGCCGGCGCGCTCGTCATCAACCCCGGCGCCGCCGGCCCGAAGCGATTCGACATCGTCCCGAGCGTCGCCGTGCTGACCCTATCGCCCGGTCAGGCTGACGTGCGGTTCGTGGAGCTCACCTGAGAGGCGCCCTCACGAAGGTGAAGCCGCCGGAGCTACATCGTGACGATGCGGCAGCGCGACGTTGACTGATTCCTTATCCGAACAGCGCGGCGCTGTCGATGAACCAGGCGACGTCGGCGGGATGGCGGAGGAGCAGCGACGCGGGGGCGTCGGCGATCGGAGACGACTCGCCGAGGACGCGGCGGATGGCGGGATGCTTGTCCGCGCCAGCCACAAGCACGCACACGGTGCGCGCGGCGAGGATGGTCCGCGGCGTGAACGTGACGCGCCAGGCATGCAGGGCGGGGACAAAGACGGCCGCCGCGCACGGCGCTGATTCAACGTCCGCGTCGACGAGCAGGGGCGAGCCCGGGAAGAGCGACGCCGTGTGCGCGTCGGTGCCCATGCCGAGCAGCAGCACGTCCATCGCAGGCGCCCGCCCATCCTGTCGCGCGGCCAGCGCGCTCAGCGCCTCGGCGCAGGCACGCGCCGCGTCTGCCGGATCGCGCTCGCCTTCGATGCGATGGATCTGGGCGGCAGGCACCGGCACGGCATCGAGCAGCGTCTCGCACGCCATGTGGTAGTTGCTGTCGGCATGCTCGGGCGGCACCATACGCTCGTCGCCGAACCACACGTGCACGAACGGCCAGCCGTCGAACGGCCGCGCCGCGAGCGCGCGGTGCAGCGCGGCGGGCGTGCGCCCGCCCGACAACGCCAGGTGCGCCTCGCCACGCCACGCGATCGCACTCTCGAGGATCGCCAGCACCTCGCTCGCGGCCGCCTCCGCCACCGCGTCAGGCGTCAGCGCCAGTCGAATCACCGCCCCGCGCGCCATGTCCCGACTCTCCACCGAACGCATCTCTGCTCCGTCATTGGGCATTGGGCAGTTCACGAGCCCGTCCGCCAACTCCGGCCGTCTCTCTCCAGCAACTCGTGCGCTTCGTCAGGGCCCCACGTGCCGGCGTCGTATGCGACGGGCGGCGCCTGCCTGGTCCATGCATCGAGGATGGGCATCACCGCACGCCAGCCGACTTCCGTGCTGTCGGCGCGATGGAACAGCGTCTGATCGCCGGTGAGTGCGTCGTAGAGCAGCGTCTCGTAGCCGGTCGACGGCGTACGCGCGAACGCATCCTCGTACTTGAAGTCCAACGCCACGGTCTTGAGGTCCACGGCCTGTCCGGGCACCTTCGCGTCGACGAGCAGCGTGATGCCTTCCTCGGGCTGCACGCGAATCACGAGCACGTTGCAGTGCAGCGCCCGTACGGCCGTCTCGCGAAACATCATGAACGGCGGCTGCTTGAAGTGCACCGAGATCTCCGTCACACGGCGCGCCAGGCGCTTGCCCGTCCGCAGATAGAACGGCACGCCGGCCCAGCGCCAGTTCTCCACCTGCAGGCGCATGGCCACGAACGTCTCCGTCGTTGATGCCGGCGACACCCTGGCCTCGTCCAGATAAGCGGAGACGTCACGATCGCCCATGCGTCCGGCCGCGTACTGCGCGCGCACGACATCACGGTCGACGGTCGCCGGCGTGAGCGGCGCGATCGCCTGCAGCACTTTCAACCGCTCGTCGCGTACCGCATCGGCATCGAACGAGATCGGCGGTTCCATCGCCGTGAGCGCGAGCAGCATGAACAGGTGGTTCTGCACCATGTCGCGCAGCGCACCAGCCTCGTCGTAGTACCCGCCGCGCGATCCGATGCCGTCGGACTCGGCCACGGTGATCTGCACCTGATCGACGTAGCGGCGATTCCAGATCGGCTCGAAGATGCTGTTGGCGAACCTGAAGATCATCAGGTTCTGGACCGTCTCCTTCCCCAGGTAGTGGTCGATTCTGTAGATCTGCCGCTCGCGCATGACGGCCGAGAGCGCGCGATTGAGGGCGATGGCCGAGTCGAGATCGCGACCGAACGGCTTCTCCACGATCACGCGACGCCAGCCACCGGCAGCCTCCTCGTCGAGGAGGCCGCCCCGTCCCAACTGCGCGGCGATCGGCGCGAACAGCTGCGGTGGCGTGGCGAGATAGAAGAGCGCGTTCGGTGCGATGCCGAACGCGGCCTGCAACGCCGTCAACCGCGCGGCGATGTCGGCATACAGGCCCGGTGCGTCAATCTCGCCCACGACCACGTCGATACGCGCGCAAAGCCCCTCGCGCTCGTCATCCGAGAGCGGTCGATCGAGATGCTCGTTCGCCGCCGAGAGCATCTCGTCGGGCAACGCCGCAGCGGCGTCGGGTTGCCTGATGATGGCGATGAACGCGAAGGCCTCTGGCAGTGAACCCGACCGACGCAGGTTGACGAGCGCCGGTACGAGCTTGCGACGCGTGAGATCACCGGACGCGCCGAATCCGACAAACACCGCCCCGTCGACTTTCGCCGCTCCTGACTCTCCGGTGGCCGACTTTCCGGTGCCCGGCGCCCGGTGCCCGGTGCCCGATGGTTCTGTCTTCACAGATACGCACTCTCGACGGCACCGCGCAGCGCACGCAGTCCGGCGTCGACATCCGGTCCGAGATGGACGCGCACCGCACGGCGGCCGCGTTCCTCCAGCACGCCGAGATCGCCGCGCGCCTGCGCCGCCTTCACCACGCCGAAGGTGAACGCACGACCCGGCACCGGCAGATCGACGGCATCGTCGCACGTGATCTGGAGGAAGACACCGCTGTCGGGACCGCCCTTGTAGGCCTGTCCCGTCGAGTGCAGGAAGCGAGGCCCGAAGCCGAGGCACGTCGCCGCGCCTGACTGCGCCCTGACGATCGCGCGGATCTCCTGGAGTTCGGCGATGTGGTCGACCGTCATGTCGATGTACGCCAGCAGCGCGACGTAGTCGCCGGACTGCACGCGTCGCAGGTGCGCGGCGATCGCTTCGGCGGGCGTCGCCACGGAACCGAGCGCACGACCGTTGTCCTCGTCGGCGAAGATGGCGAGATCGGCGTCGAGGACGATCGGCGCCTCGGCCGGCAGCGTGCCCTCCTGTTCGAACGCGTCGGTGAGCGCGCGCGTCTTGATCTTGCTCGCCTCGACGTCGGGCTGATCGAACGGGTTGATGCCGAGCACCGCGCCGGCCACCGCCGTGGCGATCTCCCAGCGGAAGAACTCCTGGCCGAGGGCGTACGGATCGCGCACGTCGATGCGCACCACCGGTTGACCGGCGCGGTTCAACGCGTCGACGAACGCATCCTTGTCGGGATCCGCTTCCCCATCGAGTCGCAGATGTACGAACAGTCGATCCGCGCCGTACGACGCTGGCGCACCTTCGGGCTCGAGGTCCACCGGAATCACGGCGATGCCGTTCTTCCCTGTCGACTCGGCTACCAATTGCTCCAGCCATGCCCCGAGGGGCGCAACACCCGGCGACGCGACGATCGTGAGCTTGTCGCGACCGGCGCGCGCGGCTTCGCCGATCACCACGCCAAGCGCGACGCCGGGATTCGCCGCCGCATCGACGATATGGCAGGCGTCGGCCATCTCGGCCGCCTGATCGAGCAGTCGTGCGACGTCGATCCCCGCGAGCGCGGCGGGCACCGTGCCGAACGCAGACAGCACGGAGAAGCGTCCGCCGACCGTGGGTTCACCGAACACGATGGCGCGGAAGCCGTCGCGCTCCGCGACGCGCTGCATCTGCGATCCCGGATCGGTGATGGCCACCACGTGACGTCCGGCGTTGTCGGCGCCGACAACCTGCTTCAGTCGATCGAAGAAGTACGCGAGGAACACATTGGGTTCCAGCGTGCTGCCGGACTTGCTCGCCACGAGCACGAGCGTCGTCTTCAGGTCGACGGCCGCGTCGAAGCGTGCGACCTGCGCGGGGTCCGTCGAATCGAGCACGTGGAGACGCGGCGATCCGGGTGTCGCCGGGATGATGCGCGACACGACCTCCGGACCAAGACTCGATCCGCCCATGCCGAGCAGCAGTACGTCCGTGAATCCTTCCCGGCGGATCTCGTCGGCCAACGCGGCGCGCGCAGGCAACTCGCGACGCTGCGCGTCGATGACGTCGAGCCACCCGAGCCACTTCTCCTCGCCGCTGCTGGTCCAGAGCGACGCGTCACGAGCCCAGAGCCGGTCCACACGCCCCTCGGCAGTCCACTGCGCGAGCGTGCGAGCGATAGCCTCGGCCAGTTGGCCGGGTTGCAGCGAAAGTGGTGAGGAAGTCACGGCGACAAGTGTAGCCTGTAGCCGCAGCCATGCCTCTCGACGAGTACCGCCGCAAGCGCGACTTCACGAAGACGCCAGAGCCGAAGGGCGACACGGCCGCAAAGGCCCGGAAAGCCCCCACGCGCTTCTTCTGCGTCCAGAAGCACCTGGCCACGGCGCTGCACTACGACTTCCGCATCGAACACGACGGCGTGCTGCTGTCGTGGGCGGTCCCCAGGGGGCCGTCGCTCGCTCCCGCCACCAGGCGGCTCGCGATGCACGTCGAGGATCATCCCGTCGAGTACGGCGAGTTCGAGGGCGTCATCCCCGAGGGCTACGGCGCCGGCGTGGTGATGCTCTGGGACGTGGGCACGTGGGAGCCCGAGTCCGATGACATCGGCGCGGCGCTGCGGAAGGGCGACCTCAAGATGCGGATCAACGGCTACAAGCTGAAGGGCTCCTGGGTGCTCGTGCGCACGCGCGGCTGGGGCGGACGCGGCCGCGGCTCGTCCGGTGGTGCAGACGATGGGCGTTCCTGGCTGCTGATCAAGCACAAGGACAAGTGGTCCGGCGCGCTCGACATCACGGAGTTCGCGCCGCTCAGCGTGAAGAGCGGCGGGTCGTTTCGCGACATCCTCGCGCAGGACGCCCCTGACGTCTGGCTGAACAACCCGGGCGCGACAGGTGAAGCCTCGCTCGAAACGCTGGCAGACATCCTGAAGAAGCTCGACACGATCGAGCCCCCCGCCTGATGCGCGGCCTGTGGCGAGGCGTGGCGAGCGTCACGGTGCTCGCGGCGATGGCCTGGCTGCTGGCGCCCGCCGGCCCGCGCGACATCGCGCCGGTAGGCCGGCAACCCGTGCTCTGGCGCGGTGCGTATCACGTGCACTCGACGGTGTCTGACGGCAGCGGCACGCCAGACGACATCGCGCTGGCGGCGCGGCAGGCCGGGCTCGACTTCGTCATCCTCACCGATCACGGCGACGGCACGCGCCAGCCCGAACCGCCACGCCTCGTTCACGACGTGCTGCTCATCGACGGCGTCGAGATCAGCACGGACGATGGGCACTACGTGGCGCTCGACATGACCGCGGCGCCGTATCCGCTCGCGGGGGCCGGAGAGGCTGTCGCGGACGACGTGCGGCGACTCGGCGGCATCGGCATCCTCGCGCATCCGGACTCTCCGAATCCCGCGCTCAGGTGGCACAACCCGTTAGTTGATGCTGACGGATACGAATGGCTCAACGCCGACACGATCTGGCGCACGGCGTCGATGGCACACGTCGCCGTGCGGATGCTCACGTATCCCTTCGATCGCGCGGGGTCGTTGACAGCACTTGCCGTCGATCCGGGGACGGTGTTCGGCATGCACGACACGCCGCGGGCGCGCGTGCCGATCGCGTTGGCGGCCGTCGACGCCCATGCACGCGTCGGCTGGCGGCGCGACGAGGATCCGCGTAGCGGTGGACGGACGATCGCGAAATTCCCGTCGTACGACGCCATGTTCGGCACGGCGGGCGTGGTGGTGCCGTGGCTGGATGGCGTGCCCTCCGGAGACGCGGCGCGCGACGCGCGCGTGGTGCTCCACGCCATCCGTCATCGCCTGGCGTACTCGGCCGTGTTCAGCATGGCGCGCACGCCGTGGGTGGCGCTTGAACTGGTCGAGCCGGCCGACACCGCACTGCAGGGTTCCGACGCGCGCGGCGCGGCCACGCTCGTTGTCAGGTCCAACGCGCCTGCCGATGCGCACATCCGGGTGCGGCGCAACGGCGTCGTGATCCACGACGTGCTGCCTGCCGAATGGTCGCGCGCGCTTGCCGCCCGCGAATCGCCGGCCGTCTATCGAGCGGAGATGGTGTTGCCCGCTCGCCGTGGCTGGCCGGCGCTTCCGGTAGCGGTGAGCGCGGCGCGGGGACACAACCTTCCGCATGCGGAGGTGGTCGCCGCACCTGCGCGGCTGGTCGACGCCGGGATTCGCGCGTGGCACGTGGAGCACGACACCGCATCGGCGGCGACCGTCGAGACGACGGCCACCGGCGCACGCGCGGAGTTGCGGCTTGCCGGCGGTGCGCGCGTGAGTCAGTTCTCGGCGCTCGTCGCCGACCTCGATCCGCCGCCGGCCGGGGCAACGTCGGTGGTGCTCGAGCTGTCCACGGATGCGCCGATGCGCCTCTCGATTCAATTGCGCGAGCCCGGAACCGGCGACGGACTTCGCTGGCGGCAGTCGGCCTACCTCGATTCGACGCCGCGAACGATCGTGCTGCCGCTCGGCACGTTCATGCCCGTGCCACCAGCACGTGGCGCACTCCCGCTCTCGCGCGTGCATGCCTTGCTGCTCGTGACCGACACCGTCAACGCCCGCCCCGGCGACGCGCGTCGCCTCACCGTCCACGCCACGAAGTGGGGCCTATAGCCCGGCAACAGGCAACCGGTCAGGCGTAGCTCGCAGCAGGACCGCGCGTGTCCGTCGCACCATGGCCTTGTTGCCGGTTGCCGGTATGATCTTTTTCTGCCATGGAAAAGATCATCGTCCACTCGCACTTCCACACCGGCCATCGTCAACTCGGGTATCCGGGCAAGTGCAAATGGGTGCACGGGCACACGTGGCGCGGCACGGTGACGGTGGCGTGCGAGACGTTCCCGCGCGACGAGCTCGACATGGCGCTTGACTTCGGCGATCTCAAGGCCGTGATGCGGTTCCTCGATCACAAGATGCTCGTCACCGCGCAGGACAGCACGTTCCTGAACCCGGAGTTCTTCGAGCCCGAAGGGGTGGTGCTGCTGCAGGGCAAGGGTCCGAGCGTGGAGAACGTCGCGCTCTACATCTGGGACCACGTCGTGGCGCACGTCCGCGAGAAGTTCCCCGACCGCGGCGTCACCTACAGCGTGGAAGTCCTCATCCAGGAAACCGAGAACAACATCTTCATCGTCGAGAAGACGGTCACTGTGTAGGGGCGCCAAACCCGATGCTGATGCCGACCTGGGCCGAGATGCCTGGCATCGGATATCCCGGCCGATATGCGTAATCGGTGTCGAAGAGGTTGTCGATCGCGACGAACACTTCGGTGTAGCGACCGCGCGACGGCCATACGTACGACGGACGCACGTTCACCACGGCGAACGCGGGGACCGTCTCAGCGTTGAGGGCGCCGATCGTGCGCGACTGCGCGAGGACGTACATCCACGCCTGCGCCTGCACGTCCGCGCTCAGACGCCAGCGGCCCCTCGTGCCGGTGACGCCGACGGCACCCGAGATCCATGGCGCGTACGGCAGCGTCTCGAGCGTCCTGGCCTGCGTCGTCAGGCCGCCCGTCACCTGCCATGCGGCTCCAAGGCGCTGCCGGACACCCACCTCCAGGCCGCGTACCGCGTAGCCTCCGACGTTGGTGAACATCGGGAACGACACCCTTGGCGGGAAGCCGAAGACGTAGCGATTGTTGACGTGGTCCTGATAGACCGCCACGTCGATGCTCGTGCCCGCCGCCGGCGCGAACGTCGCGCCCACTTCGCCGTGCTCCATCGTCTCGGCGCGCAGATCGCGCCATGTGGACCCGAGCGCCGGAATCAATGCCGACAGCGCTACCACGTTCTGCCCCGGATAGCTGACGCCGCGCGCGTACGACGCGCGGAGCGACAGCCCGGAGCTGTGGCGCGCGACGACGGCCGCGTGCGGCGCGGCGTCGCCGTCGAACTCCGAGTGCGTGTAGACGCGGACGCCAGCCGACGGCGTGATCGCCCACCCGGACGACAACGCGAACGTGTGATCCATCCCGACGTGCGGCGAAACGATCGTGAGCGCCTCACCGTCGAAGCGTGCGTCCTGCGCGGGCGCGATGCGGTCGAACGTCGCGTTGCCGCTGATGCGATCGACGTCGAGGCCGCCAGACACACTGCCGCCCTGCCAGAGCGCCGCCGACTCGCGCCAGCGCGCACCGGTGAGCGCGAAGCGCGTCAGCGTGTCGCCTTCGAGGTCGAGCTGATTCAACCAGTCGCCCGCGCCGCGATTGGCGTACACCTGCAGCGAACCCGTCACGCGGTCGTGCGCGTGCGCGACCCTTGCCGACGTCATCGTGCCGCGCGTCTCGTACCGGCCCGTGCGGGTCGCCGGAAAACCGATCACTCCTGGATCGCTCGCCGCGTTGTCAGCGTGCAGGACCTGTGCGCTCGCAGACCAGTTCGCGTTCCAGCGATAGCCGACGCGTCCGAACGCGTGCGCGAGCCTGCCATCGGCCGCTTCGCGGTGCCCGTCGGATCGCGCGAAGGCCTGTGACGCCGAGACGTCCCACGGCCCGCGACGGCCCGCCAGCGACACGTGCTCGGCGAACGTGGCGAACGCGCCACCGCTCACGCGGAAGGTGCCTTCGAAGCCCTCGTCGCGCGGACGCCGCGTCACGATGTCGACGGCGGCGAACGCGTTACCGAAGGTCTGCGGCTGCGGTCCCTTGAGCACCGTGATCTGGTCCATGCCGGCCACCGGCAGCAGGTCGAGCAGCGGATGCGTCCACACGCCCATGTAGACAGGCGCCCCGTCGATGCTCGTCGCGATCTCGCTGCCTGGTCGGCTCGTGCCCATGCCGCGGATGAACACGGCGCCGCCGTCGCCGCCGCCGAACGAACCGACGGGGTTGAAGCGGGTGATCGTCACGCCGGGCGTCCGGCGCAGCGCCGACGCGAGATCGACGGCGCCGAGGTCGTCCACCTGCGCCGACGAGACGATGGTGCGCGCGGCGCCGAAGGCGTCGACGCTCGTGCCGTCGATGAGAGGCGCCACGACCCGCACGCGCTCGTCGAGCCCCGCGATGGCGAGCACGACACGCGTGGCGGGCAGCGCCGGATCCACGTCCACGCGTGCAGGGCTGAACCGCTCGCGATCGACGGCGATCTCCCGCGGTGCCGGCGCACGGCCTGTCAGCACGAACGCGCCGTCGGCGTCGGTCGTCGTCGAGCGGCCGTCGGGCACCGGCCGCACCCGCGCCCCCGCCACGGCCGCGCCCGACGCGTCGACCACGACGCCGCGCAACACCCAGTCCTGCGCCCACGCGTGCACCGGTAGCCCCAGCGTCAGGGCCGCCAGCGCAGCGACACGCACAATCCAGAGAGTGGTCTTCATTTCAATGCTGAATGCCGAATGACGAATGACGGGTGTCATCACCGCCAGCGGTGCAGGGGCCGGGCTCCGAGAGCCGGCCCTACCCACTGCGGCGAGGTGTAGGGGCCGGGCTTGCCCGGCCCGCTCAGGGGCGTGCGCAAACGGGCCGGGCAAGCCCGGCCCCTACGCCGTTGGATGCGTTGCGCGGATTCACGCCAGCGGAATCGCTTCGTCGATCAGCATCACGGGGATGTCTTCGCGCACCGGGTAGAGGTACTTGCCGTCAGCCCGGACGAGTCCTTCGGTCACCGCCTCGGTGACGGCACTGCCGCCGCGCGTCTTCACGCCGCCGGCCGAGATGCGCGTGTTCAGCAGCGCCAGCGTCTCGGCGCTGGCCAGCGTCACCGGCGTCTTGTCTTCCGGACAGACGAGGATCTCGAGCAGATCAGGGTCGACCATCACGGGAGTTTAACAAACACCTACCTCTTCTCTCCCAGACTGATCAGGTTGGCGACGATGCGGTAGGCGCCCGGGACGCCGGCGGGGAGTTCGCGGAACCAGGAGTACGCCGAGTAGACGTAGTGTCCTTTGCCCAGACGGGCGTAGACGAGGCCGCCCTTCTGCTCCGTGTCCCACGGGTCGTGGCTCTCGAGGAGCGGGGTGTACTGCGCGTCGAACGTCTGGAAGCCGTAGGCGTTGCGCTCCTGCTTCCAGCCGAGGAAGTCGTCCTGCGTGATGCGGTTCGGCGTGGTGAACACCGGGTGCGTCGGCTCGAGGATGGTCACCGGCGCCTCCTCATCGGTCACGCGCGAACCGATCTCGGCCGGGAACGGCGCGAGCTTGCGCTGCGTGTACACCTCGCGCTGCTCCTGCACGATCATCGTGCCGCCCGCGCGCACGTAGTCGATCAGCCGATCGTGGTTGGCCACCAAGTCGGGCCGCACGTCCGCCGCGCGCACGCCCACCATGATCGTGTCGTACTTCGAGAGATCGCCGGACGTGACGTCGGCCGGCGTGAGTTGCGTCACCGTCACGCCGAGACGCGCGAGACCGTCAGGCACCTCGTCACCCGTGCCCATGATGTAGCCCACCGACACCGGCGCCACGCGCACGTCGACCAGGCGCAGGTCCACGCGGGCCGGCTCGTACATGCGGTGCGTCTGGATGTGGGGATACGCGATCGTGCGGAGCGACGAAGCGTACGGCGGGCGGCCGGCCACGGTGGCCTGCGCGGTGAGCACGTAAGCGCCTGGTTTCACGTCAGCCGGCGGCGTCACCCTGAACGCGGCCGTCGCACTCTGCCCCGCCTGCTCGACGGCGAACGTGGCGCTGCGCGGCTCCGATGACCATCCCGCCGGCAAGTGCAACGTCACCTCACCGGACTGTGCAGCCGACGACAGGTTCTCCACCCGCACCGTCACCGGCTGCGGCGTCCTGGCGCGCGCGAGGGCCACGACATCCATGCCCGGCGACACGTGTACCGACAGCGCGGGCACGACAACGAACGGGCGGCGCAGCTCGCCGCGCACCGGATCGATGATGCGGAACTGGACGGGCACGACGATGTCGATCGACGCGCCGGCAAGCGTGAGTTGCACGCGTCCGATGGCCACGGGTGGCGCCAGCGGCGCACCCAGCGGCCCATCGTCGCGCCACACGAACACGTCACCGCGCGCTTCCGCTGCCGTCAGCGTGCGTCCGCCTGGTGGCGGCGCGAGCCAGTATGGCTGGGTGACGGCTGCGTCGGTCGCCGCCGTCACACTGAACGATCCCTGACGGGTCGGCTCCTCGCGGAGAAAGCGCGCCATGAATCCGCGGCCACCGAACTGCGGCGCTTCGGCAAGCGACGACTGCTGCCATCCGCGCGGCAGTTCGAGCGCCACGGTGCCGACACTGGCGTCGGTGCCGTCGGGCACGAACGCGCGGACGCTCACGCTCGCAGTCGCGCCAGGCACGATCGTCTCGCTCGTCGCCAGCGCCTCGACGTACACACCCGACGCGTGCAACAGCGCGTCCTCGTACTGCCGGATCTCGTGATCGAGCAGGAACACCGCTTCGGCCTTCGCGCCGGCCGACGCCGTCAGGCCGGCAACGGCCGTACGCGCTGCACGCGCCGCGGCGAGCCCGCGTGCGAGCGTCGGGACGATGCGCGCCGGCTGGCGTACGTCGACGGTGGTCAGCGCCTCGCGCGCCGCCGCGTCCATCACCGACAACTGCGATGCGAGCGCGCCATCGGGCAGGCCCGCGAGCGTCGCGAGACCGGCGATCGACGTATCGATCCCGTCGAACACGGAGCGCTCCTGTTCGACCTTGGGCACCACGCTCTCGACGAGGCGGAGTCCTGTCGACTGCGGACCGTGCAGCAGCGCACCGCCCATCTCCTGCGTCTTGTGCTGCGAGCGCCCCTCGGACGCGATCTGCGCATAGGTGCGTCCGAGCGCGGGATCGAACACGCCCGTCGGGATGGTGACCGTCGGCGGCTGCGGCTGGTTCGGGCCGAACCGCATGCCGACGTACAGCTTCTTCACCTGCCATGGCCGCAGGCCCGCGGCGATCTGGTCAGGGAAGCGCGCCGGATCGGCGGCCGCCTGCACGGCCAGCGGCGTCAGAAACCCCGCGAACTGGTGATTGCCGTGGCCGTCGGCCGGCGTGCCGCTGAAGCGCGATGCCACGACGAGCGGGCGGTACGTGCGGAGGACGCGCACCATGTCGGCCAGCGGCACGTCGCGCCCGCCCCACTTCCGCTCGGTCTCGGGCATGTTCACCGTGTAGCCGAAGTCCACCACGCGCGTGAAGAACTGTTCCCCGCCATCGAGCGCGCGCGCCTGCAGCAGTTCCTCCGTGCGGATGACGCCGAGCGCCTCGTAGAACTCGGGGCCGAGCACGTTCTGCCCCCCTTCCCCGCGATTGAGGGACAGGTACGCCACGCGCGCATGGTGACCGCGCGCGAGGGTCGCGATGAGCGCGCTGTCCTCATCGTCGGGGTGCGCGCCGGTGTGGATGGCGCTCGCGGTGGTCGTGAGGCGTTCGAGCTTCTGGATGAGGCCGGCCGCGCCTTCACCGTATGGCGAGCGCACCTGCGCGGAGAGAGAGACGAGCGAGAGCGCCAGGGCCGCCGTCACCGCGCCAACGGAAATTCGCATCCGGCGATGATACTGCGCGGGCGCTACGCTCGTTCCCTGAACGTTCGGACGGCGCGAAGGACGTCGTCCTGCTCGATGAGGAAGGCGTCGTGGCCGTGCGGCGACGTCAGCCAGACCAGGTCGCTGTTGGGCAGCCCCTCGGCCAGGGCGCGCATCTCGTGCGGGGGATAGAGGACGTCCGTGTCGATGCCGATCACGAGCGCGGGCTGCGTGATGCGCGCGAGCGCCGCCTGCACGCCGCCACGCCCGCGACCCACGTCGTGCGAATCGAGCACGTGCGTGAGCGCGACGTACGCCCGCGCATCGAACCGCTGCACCAGCCGCTCGCCATGACGATGCAGCCAGCGCGTGACGTCGGGCTGCGACGGATCCTCGCGGCTGCCGCCGAAGCGCGCTTCGAACGACAACGCGCCGCGATAGCTGATCATGCCCATCATCCGCGCCGTCGCGAGCCCGCGCGCGGCAGGCCCGGCGGGCCACTCGGGATCGGCGAAGATCGCCTGCCGCTGCGCTTCGGCCAGCGCCACGGCCCACGGTGCGTGCACGGCCGGCGCGGCCAGCACCGCAATCGCGTCGACCATCTCCGGATACAGCAGCGCCCATTCGAGCGCCTGCATGCCGCCCATCGATCCGCCGATCGCGAGTCGCACGCGCGTCACGCCGAGCGCGGCCAGCAACCGGCGCTGCACGTGGACCACGTCACGCACCGTCACGGCCGGGGCGTCGGGCCGCGCACCGAAGACCGCATCCCATTCGGGCGTGCCGGGCCCGGACGTACCGTAGCAACTGCCGAGGACGTTGCTGCAGATCACGAAGTCGCGCTCGGGATCGAGCGCGCCGTCCGGGCCGATGAGCGCGCCCCACCAGTCGGCGACGTCAGCAGACCCGGTGAGCGCGTGACACACGAGCACCGCGTTGTCGCCGCTCGGGGCACGTGTGCCCCACGTCTGGTACGCGACGGTCACGCGCGAGAGCGTCGCGCCAGACTCCACGGTGAAGGGCGCCGGCAGCAGGAGCTGCTGGCGCCCGTTCGCCACGATCGTGCTCACGTCTATGCCGGTGCCTGCACTTGAGCGAAGGCCTGCGCGAGATCGGCCTTGATGTCCTCGATGTGCTCGATGCCCACCGAGATGCGCACGAGATCCGGCGAGACGCCGGCCGCCAGCTGCTCCTCGTCGCTCAACTGCTGATGCGTCGTGGTCGCCGGATGGATGACCAGCGTCTTGGCGTCACCCATGTTGGCGAGGTGGCTCGCCAGCTTCAGCGAGTCGATGAACGTGCGCCCGGCCTCACGGCCGCCGCGGATGCCGAACGACAGGACCGCCCCGAAGCCGTGCGTCAGGTAGGTCTTCGCCGCCGCGTGGCTCGGGTGGCTCTCGAGGCCCGGGTAGCTCACCCAGCTCACCTGCTCGTGCGCCTCGAGCCAGCGCGCCAGTTCGAGCGCGTTGTCGCAGTGACGCTGCACGCGCAACGAGAGCGTCTCGAGTCCCTGGAGATACAGGAACGAGTTGAACGGGCTCAGCGCGGGACCGAGATCGCGCAGGCCTTCGACGCGGGCGCGGATGATGAACGCGATGTTGCCGAACGGGCCGTTGACGCCGAACGGCTCGGTGAACACGAGGCCGTGGTAGCCGGGCGACGGCTCGGTGAAGAGCGGGAACTTGCCCGATTTGGCCCAGTCGAACTTCGCGGAATCGACGATGACGCCGCCGATCGATGTGCCGTGTCCGCCGATCCACTTGGTGGCAGACGCCACGACGATGTCAGCGCCGTGATCGATGGGACGGCACACGTAGCCCGCGCAGCCGAACGTGTTGTCGACGATGAGCGGGATGCCGTTGTCGTGCGCGAGTTTCGCGAGTGCTGCCAGATCCGGCACGTTGAACTTCGGGTTGCCGATCGATTCGACGTAGAGCGCCTTCGTCTTGTCGTCGATGAGGCGCGCGAAGCCGTCGACGCCGTCGCCGTCGACGAACTTCACGCCGATCCCGAGACGGGGCAACGCCACCTTGAACTGGTTGTACGTGCCCCCGTACAGGTAGCTGGTGGACACGATGTTGTCGCCGGCCTGCGCGATGGTCGCAATCGCGAGGAACTGCGCCGCCTGGCCGCTGCTCGTGGCCAGCGCCGCCGCCCCACCTTCGAGCGCCGCCACGCGCTGCTCGAAGACGTCCGTCGTCGGATTCATGATCCGCGTGTAGATGTTCCCGAACTCCTGCAGCGCGAACAGGCGCGCGCCGTGATCGGAGTCGTTGAACGTGTACGACGACGTCTGATAGATCGGCACGGCCCGTGCGTTGGTGCCGGGTGCGGGTTGTTGCCCCGCGTGGACCTGCAGCGTCTCGAATCGGTACTGGCTCATGGCTCAGTATTTATGACGACGCTCGCGTCCGACAAGACATGCGAGCGTCATAGATTGAGTCCGGCAACGGGCAGCTCACTCCTCCCCCTGCGGCAGGCGGATCGTGAACGTCGTCTGACCGGGCTGGCTGGCAACGGTCACTGTGCCACCGTGGCGCTCGACGATGGCGCGAACGATGGAGAGGCCGAGGCCGCTCCCCTCCCGCGTGGCGGCGCGAGAGGGATCCGCCTTGTAGAATCTGTCGAACACGTGCGGCAGGTGTTCCGGGTCGATTCCGTGTCCTGTGTCGGCCACCGACAGCGCGACGGCGTCACCATCCCTCGACGCCGTCATGGTCACGCGGCCACCATCGGGCGCGTGGCGCAACGCGTTGGCGACGAGATTGTCGACGGCCTGTTCGAGGCGGTGTGGATCACCGCAGATCTGATCGGCGGCCTCGTCCACCTTGACGTCGATTGCCACCCCGTGCTCGGCCGCGATCGGCTCGTGCCGGTGCGCCACGTGCTGGAACAGCTTGTCTGTCGCGAACACGCCCATCTCGAAGTCGGCAACGCCGTTCTCGAGCCTGGCCACGTCGAGCAGGTCGGCCACGATCCGATCGAGGCGCCGCGTCTCTCGCGCGAGCGTGCCGAAGTATCGCGCACGCCGATCCGCATCGGCGGCGATCTCCGGCATCTGCACGGTCTCGATGAAACCGAGCATGGCCGTGAGCGGCGTCTTCAGCTCGTGAGACACGTCGGCCAGCATCTGACGGCGCAGCCTGTCTGCCGTCTTGAGCGCACGGTCGCGTTCCGCGAGTTCGTCGCCCATCCTGTTGAACGCACGCGCCACGACGGCGATCTCGTCACCGCCTTCGGCCGGCGCACGTGCCTGGAGGTCGCCCTCGCGCATGCGTTCGGCGGTCGACGCCAGCACCGACAACTTCCGCCGCGCAGGCGTGAAGATGATCCACGACGCGAGGGCGGTACCGGTCACGAGCAGCAACAGCCCCGACGGCGACACCAGTCGGGCGAGCTCGCCAAACAGCGTACGGGGCGGGAATCGGAGCACGACCAGCCCACGCAGTTGTCCCTCGACCTGGATGGGCGCCGTGAGGAACGCCGTGTTGGTGCCGGTGGTGAGACGCTCCTCCCGCGGGGTGGGTGGGAGCATCTGTCGGGCGTGGGCCACCACGGCTTCTGGCAGCGGCGTGGGCGAGGCCGAGACGATCGTGCCGTCGCACATCACGACGTCCATGAGCGCCCAGTCGGGATGGCGCTCCGCCCTGATGCGCCTGAGGTCGCACGTGTCGGCGCGCTCGAGTTCGGCGGCACACGCGCGCGCGACGTCCATCGACACCGCGTGCGGCGCACGGCGCGGGTCGCGCGCGTCGCGCTGCGCCTTGATCGAGACGATGAATCCCTGCAGCAGCGCGATGCCGATCGCGAGCAGGACGAAGCTCACACCGATGCGCAGGTAGAGGCTGCGCCACCACGCGACGGGCTCCATGTGTGCACGCATGGTAAACCTTTGTGGCGCGCGATCCGTATGGAGTCGTGATGCCAGGGACGGACGTCCGTCGGGTTCTGGTCGTGGAAGACGACGCGTCGATCCGTGATCTGCTGCAGCTGCACCTCGGCCTTGCCGGCTTCGAGGTGGAAGACGAAGCGAACGGCCGCGCCGCGCTCGATCGCGCGCGCCAGCAGCGCTTCGATCTCCTCGTGCTCGACGTGATGCTGCCCGGACTCGACGGCGTCTCCATCTGCCGGGCGCTGCGTGCGAGCGGGCCGAACGTCGATACGCCCATCCTCATGCTCACCGCGCGCGACAGCGAAGCCGACACGGTGATCGGCCTCGAGAGCGGCGCCGACGACTATCTCGCCAAATCATTCGGCGTCAGGGAGTTACAGGCACGCGTGCTCGCCGTCACACGGCGGCACGCGCGCGCCACCTCGAACGGGACCGACGCGCCGGCGATCCTGGAACTCGCACCGGGCATCACGATGGACGTGGCGCGGCGCGACGTGACGATGCACGGTGCCGCGGTCGACCTGACGCGACAGGAATTCGATCTCCTGTACCACCTGGTCGCCAATCGCGGCATCGTGTTCAGTCGTACGCGCCTGCTCGAGACGGCGTGGTCCAACGACACGTACACCGAGCGCACGGTCGATACGGTGGTGAGCCGATTGCGCAAGAAGCTGGAGCGCGATCCGCGCGAGCCAGAGCTGATCCTGACGGCGTGGGGCGTGGGCTACAAGTTCAGCAAGTAGCGCGTGTCGAGCGCCCACACAGCTGCATAGCACCTGCAACACTCGCGCAACATCCGCAGCGTCGAATGGAGAAGGCAGGCCGCGGGACGCTCAGGAGACGGACGTCGCACAGGCAGGAGGACGGATATTCCAACAGGGGTTGGGGTCAACCGACAGCAACTTCCTGCTCGTCGACACCCGATCCTGAACGTTCCCGCGGTCCGCGTGTTGTATCACACCTGTCGACGTAACTGCATGGCGTCGCGGAGGGGCTGCAGCCGTCTCAGCGCGGGATTGCAGCGCTCGGCGTGCGCGAGCGACAGGCACCCGCGATCCCATTGACCGGCCCGCATCGCGGCCGTGGCATCGGCGGCGTGCCACAGGTCGTCGCGCAGAAGCGTCCTGTCGGCGCGAAGCGTGTCGACGAATCGCAGCGCACGCGCCGGATCGACCTCGACGAACCGTTCCCAGAACGGCCACGCACGCGTCTCGCTGACGAAGGCGCGTAGCGTGTCTGCAATCGACGCGAGGCGATGCACGTACGTATGCGCGTCGCGCACGACGCGCGCGCCTGTCGCCGCCATCCGCTCCCGCCCCTCCTCATCGTCCAGCAGCCGCGAGACCAGGTCGACGATGGGCTCATCGTCGGCGATGGCCACAAGGTGTTCGCCTGGCGTGAAGAGCGTGGCGGCCTCGTCGGCGCGGTCGGTCACGACCAGACACCCGCACGCCATCGCTTCGAAGACGCGCATGTTGAGGCTCGCGCGGCCGTGCGCGCGCGTGACGTTCACCGTGAGACGCGCTCGCTGATAGACGTGCCGCAACCGATCGCGTTCCGGCACGAACCCCTTGTAGCTCTCCTCCAACGCGGCGTCGCTCGTCCAGCCCCTCCGGTCGTAGCCGTACACCGAGAGGCCGAACGGCACGAGGTGGCGCAACACGTCGCATCGCTCCGGCGTGGGCCCACCGGAGAACACGACGGGCGCGTCGCGCCGCGTACCGGCCACCGGCGGGAAGAACATCTGGTCGTTGACCGCCATCGGCAGGTACTCGGCCGCCACGCCGTAGCGGTGCAGGTCCGCCAGTGCGTGACGGTCCCAGCAGAACACGCGGATGTCGGCGGCCTGCAGGCGGTCGATGTAGGGCGCCGTCGCGGCGTCCACGGGCCGGTCGAATGGTGGGCCGAAGTCGTAGAAGAAGCACGCGACGGGTGCACGCGCCACATCGGCGAGCCGCCACGGGTCGTCAGGCAGCGCGTCGGGGAACGGCGGCAGGATGGCTTCGATGCCGTAGCTGAAGACGAGGTCCGGTTCGAACGCGCGGACCTCGTCGGTGACCCGAGCCAGTGTCGCCTGCCACGTCTCGCGCGGCGCGCCACGCAACTGCTGCGTGAGGGCGTCGAAGTCGATCCAGTGGACCACCCACCCCAGCCGGCGCGCGGCCTCCGCCAGATCGAAGGCGACGAATCGCGCGAAGCTGCGCTGGCGGATGGAGACGACGATCTTCATGCCCGACCGGACCGATGTGGTGTACAACACGAAGGATGCCGACGCAAGCGCCCCCCGCTCTTCTCGTCCTGGCTGCCGGCATGGGCAGCCGCTATGGCGGCCTCAAGCAACTGGACCCGATGGGTCCTCACGGCGAGACCGTGATGGACTACGCGATCTTCGATGCACTGCGCGCCGGGTTCGGCCGCGTGGTCTTCGTCATCCGCCGCGATTTCGAGGAGCCGTTTCGCCAGCAGGTGCTCTCGCGCTACGAAGGCAAGATCGACGTCGGCTACTGCTTCCAGGACATGGACGAGCTACCGGGCGGCTTCACGCGTCCCGCGGACCGCGTCAAACCGTGGGGCACCACGCACGCCATTCTCGCGGCGCGCGACGTCATCCGCGAGCCGTTCGCCGCCATCAACGCCGACGACTTCTACGGTCAGCAGTCGTACCAGGTGCTGCACGACTTCCTCGCCTCGTCCGCGCGCGAGCAGGAACCGCATCGCTATGCGATGGTCGGCTTCACGCTGCGATCCACGCTGTCGCCGCACGGCACCGTCGCTCGTGGCGTGAGCGTCACCGACGACAAGGGACACCTCGTGTCGATCCGCGAGCTCACGAAGGTGACACCCGTGGGCGATCACGTGGAGAACCAGGACGGCAGCGACCCGCCCGAACGCCTCACGGGTGACGAGCCCGTCTCGATGAACATGTGGGGCTTCACGCCCGCGTTGTTCCCGCAGATCGAGCAGGCGTTCATCGAGTTCCTCGACGCGCACGGGCAGGAGCTCACCTCCGAGTGCTATATCCCCGCGACGGTGGACGTTCTCATCAGGAACAATGCCTGCGTCGTCGAGGTGCTGCGCACGACGAGCCGGTGGTTCGGCGTGACGTATCGCGAAGACAAGCCCGGCGTGATGGCGGCGATGGCGGACCTGGCCGCCAGCGGCGCGTACCCGTCGCCGCTCTTCGGCTGACCTCGTGCTCACGCTGACGGCCGGTGATCCGGCAGCGGTCGTGCGGCGGTTCGCGATCTCCGGTACGCCGGGCTCCGTCGAGCGCTACGGCAGCGGCCATATCAACCACACGTATCTCGTCACGTTCGAGCACGCCGGCGCGACCAGGCGCTACATCCTCCAGCGCATCAACGGCCACGTGTTCCGCGAGCCGGAACGGCTGATGGAGAACGTGGCGCGCGTGCTCGACCACGCGGCGACGCGCCTGGCCGGACACCCCGACGCGGCGCGACGCGCGCTCACGCTCGTGCCCGCGCACGACGGACGCGCGTACGTCGTCGCCGACGATGGCGCGGTGTGGCGGACGTATCACTTCGTCGAGCGCAGCGCCTCGTACGACGTCGTCGAAACGCCCGCGCAGGCCCACGTGGCCGCGCGCGCGTTCGGGGCGTTCCAGGCCCTGCTCGCGGATCTGCCCGGCGATCGCCTGCACGACACGATCGCCGACTTTCATCACACGCGGAAGCGCTTCGATGCGTTCGCCGCAGCCGTCGCCGCCGATCCGTGCAACAGGGCGCATGCGTGTCGCGACACGATCGACGAGGCTCTGGCGCACGAAGCGGATGCCGACAGGCTCCTCGACGCCGCCGCGGCCGGCGACGTACCCGAACGCGTCACGCACAACGACACGAAGATCAACAACGTGCTGATGGACGACACCACGGGCGAGGCGCTGTGCGTGGTGGACCTCGACACGACGATGCCGGGGCTGGCGCCTGTCGATTTCGGCGACATGGTACGCACGGCGACCAATGCCGGCGCCGAGGACGAGCCGGATCTCTCGAAGGTCGCGTCGCGGCCGGAGATGTTCGAGGCCGTCGCGCGTGGCTACCTCGCGACGGCCGGCCCGTTCCTGCAGCCGTCGGAGATCGCCTGGCTCCCCTTCGCCGGCCGGTTGCTCGCCTACGAACAGGGCCTGCGGTTCCTCGGCGATCACCTGCTCGGCGACCCGTACTACCGCATCCACCACGAGGGGCACAACCTCCAGCGCGCCCGCGCCCAGTTCGCCCTCATGCGCTCGATCGGGGCGCAGCAGGACCACTACGCGCGCATCGTCGAGCGCCTGCTGTCGGCCGGCGCCTGACACCACACGATGGAGCGAAGGGGCTTCAATCGTGTTTCCCTTCGATTGCTTGGATCGCTGGCATCCAATGTTCTGGAGATTCGCGCGTCTCGTCTGAATACACTACGGCCAGGCCGGGCGCCGCGAATGGCCCGGAGGTTGCAACCGACTCATGACGCTGTCGGTACCCCGCACCCCCTCGTGGAGGTGTGAGTGAAGGCTGTTCGAACACTCCTGACCGGCGTGCTGGCATCGATGCTGGCCGTTCTGGTCGTCCTCAGCCCGGCCAACGCCGCGGCTCAAGCGCTGTACGGTACCCTCACCGGTACCGTCGTCGATGACTCGGGTGCCGCCATTCCCGGCGCCACCGTGACGGTCGTCAATCAGGGCACGGGCCTCGAGGTGAACGCCGTCACCGACGACACCGGCTCGTACGCGATCCGCAACCTCCAGCCCGGTGCCTACACGGTGAAGGCCTCTCTCCAGGGCTTCAAGGAGTACGTGCAGACCGGGATCCCGGTGTCGCAGGGCGACGTCGTCCGTATCGTGGCGCGTCTGGAAGTGGGTGCGCTCACCGAGTCGGTGACCGTCACCACGGAGGCGGCCCTTCTCAAGACCGACAAGGCTGACGTGAGCGTCAACCTGCGGCCGGCCGAAGTGGTCAACCTCCCGCTGAACCAGTACCGCAACTACCAGGCGCTGTTGAACCTGGTGCCCGGCGCGACGCCCACCGGCGTGCAGAACGACCAGACCGACACGCCCGGTCGCGCGCTGACGACCAACGTCAACGGCACGAACCGCAACAACAACGTGACACGCGTGGACGGCGCGGCCTCCATCAACGTGTGGCTGCCCCATCACGCCGGCTACATCGCGCCGGCCGAGACCGTCGAAACGGTGAACGTCTCCACGACGAGCTTCGATGCGTCGCAGGGCATGACGGGTGGCGCCGCGATGTCGGTGGTCACCAAGTCGGGCACGAACGAACTGAAGGGCTCGGCGTTCTACTTCCGCAACAATTCGAGCTGGAACGCACGCCAGAATTACTTCTCGGCCAACGACAACCCGAAGGGCAGCCTCGACATCATGGGCGGCACCGTGGGCGGGCCCATCAAGAAGAACCACCTGTTCTTCTTTGGCGGCTACGAACGCAACCTCGAGAAGAACAGCAGCATCAGCACGCTCACGGTGCCGACGGCGCGGATGCGTCAGGGCGACTTCAGCGAAGTACTCGCCGTCAACCCGAACTTCAGGTTGTACGACCCGGCCACGGGTGACGCCACGGCTGGCACCGGCCGCTCGGAGTTCGCCAACGCCATCGTCCCTGCCAACCGCATCAGCCCGATTTCCCAGGCGATCCAGGCGTTCTACCCACTGCCCAACGTGCCCGGCACCAACGGCGGGATCCAGAACAACTACGAGGTGGCCCGCTTCCCCGTGGCCGATCGACACAACTACGACATCAAGGTGAACTGGAACCGCAGCGCGCAGAATCAGATCTGGGGCAAGTTCTCGATGATGGACGCCAATGTCGAGTCCACGTTCTTCCTGCCCTTCGAGGATGGACTCGTCGGCGACACGAACACGAAGATCTTCTCGTTCGGCCAGACGTACACGCTCACGCCGACCCTCATCTGGGACGCGACGTTCGGCGCCAATCGCATGGCCCAGAACGTCATCGGCCCGGACTTCGGGACCAACTACGGCCTCGACCAGTTCGGTATCCCCGGCACCAACAGCGCGGGGGCATCGGGTCCGGGTTCGGCCGATCTGCTGCGCTACTCGGGATTCCCGACGTTCAACACCGGCATGTCGACGCTCGGCAACAGCAACACGTGGACACCGGTGTGGCGTGACGAGGCCAGCTACACCTTCAGCACGAACGTGACCAAGGTGGCCGGCAAGCACGAGATTCGTGCGGGCTTCGACTTCGTCCGCCTCACGCTCGACCACTGGCAGCCCGAAGACGCCAACCCGCGCGGCAACCTGGACTTCGGCTCAGCCCTGACCGGCGCGGCCGGCTACTCGGGCAACGCCTGGAACCAGTACGCCGCGTTCCTGCTCGGTACCTCGAGCGGCTTCAGCAAGAGCATCCAGTACCAGGAGATGACGGCGCGTGAGAACCAGCTCGGGTTCTACATCAACGACCGCTGGCAGGTGAACGACAAGCTGACGCTCAACTACGGCCTCCGCTACGAGTACTACCCGCTCATGTCGCGCGATGGACAGGGTCTGGAGTTCCTGGACCTCAATACGTTCAACACGGTGCTCGGCGGCGTGGGGAGCAACTCGCAGGACCTCGGCATCAAGGTGAGCAAGACGCTGTTCGCCCCGCGTCTCGGCGCGGCGTATCGCCTCAACGACGACACGGTGCTGCGCGCCGGCTTCGGCCGCACGTTCAACCCGATGCCCTGGGCGCGTCCGCTGCGCGGCTTCTACCCGTTCACGATCGCGTACTCGGCGGCCGGCAACACGGCCTTCACGCCCTACACGACCCTGGCCAACGGCCTGCCGGCGGCCCCGACGCCCGTCGGCATCGAGTCTGGCGTCACGCCACTCCCGCGCGGCGTCAGCACGCGTTGGGCCGATCCCGACAACGTCGAACGCGGCACGATCGACTCGTGGAACGTGTTTGTCGAGCGTCGCCTGCCCATGGACGTGGCGCTCGGTGTGGGCTACGTGGGTACCGCCACCAACGACGGCTTCGCCGACGTCAACGTGAACTACGCCGAGAGCGGCGGCAACGCCAACCGCCAGTACTTTGCGCAGGCCGGCAACGCCACGCTGCGCGAGTGGGGTTCGATCACGAAGGCGCGCTACCACTCGCTGCAGGTGTCGCTGAACCGTCCCTTCAAGAACGGCCTGCTCCTCAAGGGCGCGTACACGTTCTCGAAGGCGCTCAACGAGACCGACGATGACGGGTGGGCGACGCTGATGTGGAGCCAGCCTTCACAGATCGATCGCAACTATGCGCGCGCCGGCTACGACCGTCCGCACATGCTCCAGCTCGGTTTCGTGTACGAACTGCCGTTTGCACGCGAGTCCTCGGGTGTGCTGGCCCAGGTGATCAAGAACTGGCAGATCAACGGCATCGGCTCCATCGTGTCGGGTGTGCCGTTCACGGTGGCGGGCGACAACAGCCTCCTGAACCAGCAGGCCGGCCAGCAGACGGCCAACGTGACCGGCGAACTGTCGGGCGGATTCGGTACGGCCGGCCCGAACGAGACCTGGTACGACGTCACGCAGTTCAGCCAGCCCGGCAACGCGTGGGGCAACTCGGGCCGGAACACGTTCCGCGGCCCGGCGAACTGGAACCTGGACTTCTCGGTCTTCCGCGCGATTCCCATCAGCCGGTATCGCCTGGAACTGCGCGCCGAGGCCAGCAACGTGTTCAACCACGCGCAGTGGGGCACGCCCGTGACGGGTATCACGGACCCCAACTTCATGCGCATCCGGTCGTTCACGTCCGGCAGCCTGGTCCGTTCGCCACGCCGCGTGCAGTTGGGCATCCGGTTCCAGTTCTAAAAACCGGGCACTGGGCACCGGAACAGATGGAGCGAAGGGGCGTCAGCCCCTTCGCCCGGCAGCGGGCAACGGGCAACCGTTGCCCGCTTTCTTGTGGCGCAAGAGATTTTCACGAACAGGATAATCCTTCGTGAGATAATCATACGAATGAAACTCCTATGCGCTTCCTGAACAGACACGAGGAGCTGTCTGCCATCCGACAGCGCATCGACAGCGGCCAAGCGGAACTTCTCGTCGTCTACGGCCGCCGCCGGATCGGCAAGACCGAACTGCTCACCCATCTTGCGGCCGGCCTGCGGTCGGTCTACTACGAGGCCACGGACACCGTCGCCGCGGACCAGCTCCACGACTTCACGGCGCAACTCGCTCAGGTGTCGGTCAGTGAACTCCTCTACCGCCAGTCCCTGACGAGTTGGGAGGCGGCGCTTGCCGCCATCGCCGACTTCGTCGGGACGCAACGCACGTTGGTGGTCCTCGACGAGTTCCAGTACCTGGCGGCACGATCGCCTGAACTCGTCACGGTCCTGAGCCGCTGGTGGCGCACCACGGGACGTCACCTTCCTCTCGTGCTCGTCCTCGCGGGCAGCGAACTCTCCTTTTTCGAGAGCGAGGTGCTGGCCGGCAGCCTGTACGGCCGTCGCACCGGCCAGTTGAAGATCGAACCACTGACGGCGCGGCAGGCAGCGCTCTTTCATCCCTCGTACACGTCGGAGGACCGCGTGCGCACCTACGCCGTCTGCGGCGGCGTGCCCTACTACCTGGAACGGTTCGGCGACGACAGGCCGCTCGCCGAGCACCTTCTGCATGAGGTGTTCCTGCGCACGGGGCGCCTGCACGACGAGGCCGAACTGATGCTGCGGCAGTCGGTCGCGGACCCGGCCAACCACATCGCCGTACTGCGTGCCATCGCGCACGGGCAGAACCGCAACGCCACGATCAGCGACCGTACGCAACTCGCGCCGGCCCACGTCGCCAAGACCCTCGATGTCCTCGAGCGCCTGAAGCTGGTCGAACGCCTCCGTCCGATCACGGCCTCGGTACGCGCCAAGAAGACGGCCTACGCGATCAGCGATCAGTTCCTGCGGTTCAACTACCGCTTCGTGGAGCCCGCGCGTTCGCAGTTGCGGACACAGGCGCTGGCCGAGGCGTACCTCGACGCGCGTGTCATCCCGGAGCTGGATCACCACACATCCCTGGCGTGGGAGGACATCGCGCGCGAATACGTGCTCACGACGATGCAGGACGTCAGTCGCGTCGGTCTCTGGTGGGGACAGGTGCCGACCGGCGATGCACGGAGGACGGAACAGCGCGAGGTCGACGTGGCCGGCGTGGACGCGCACGGCACGCTCATCGTCGCCGGCATGTGCAAGTGGACGAACGCGCCTGTGGACTTCGACGAGCTGAATCTCCTCGACCGACTGATCCCTCACATCGATGCTCGCGCCCAGCCGGCACGCTATCTGTTCTCGCGCGCGGGCTTCGCCGCCCGTCTCGTCGACCACGCGGCGACAAATCCACGCCTGCATCTGGTAACGCCAGCGGATATCTACGCAGATTGAACAAGCGCCACGCGGTCCATCGGGGCCGCGCTCGGAGAGCCGCCCTACCTTCCCAGCGATAGGTCGGACTGACCGCGGTAGGAGGCCGTAGGGGCCTGCCTCACGAAAAAGCCCCGGAGAACCAGTTGGTTCCCCGGGGCAGGCCTCCCAAGCGGAGGCGTCAGACGTGCGTTCGACTAGAACTGGAAGCGCGCGCCGAGCTGCACACGACGCGGTGGCCGGCCGGGATAGCCGAACGTGCGGATGCGCATGAAGTTGGGGTCCGTGAAGCCGGTGACCGGGTTCCCCCACTGCGCGTGGTTGAACACGTTGCTGGCCTCGGCACGGAACTCCACGCGGTAGCGACCGAACGGGAACGTACGGAAGAGCGAGAAGTCCAGGTTCCAGTTCGCGGGTCCGCGGAACGCGTTGCGGCCCGAGTTGCCCCACGCGTTGCCGGGCTGGCTGAACTGCGTGATGTCGTACCAGCGGTCGTTCGGACCGGCGGTACCCACGGGCGAGAGCTCGCCCGACACATTAATCGTCTGCAGACCCGCCTGCTGGTTGAGGGCCGCGTTGTCGCCGCCGACCGTGAACGGCGAACCCGACACGATGGAGCCGATGCCGTTGATCTGCCAGTTCTTGACGATCTGCGCCAGGGCACCAGACGACTCGCGTGCGAACGGGAGTTCGTACACGAAGCCGAGCTGGAGGATGTGCGGGCGGTCGTAGCCGGCGCGCGCATAGTTGCGCGAGAGCTGCGACTCCTGGTTCCACGACAGCGTGGCCCAGCCGTCATCGTCGGTCTCGTTGAGCGCCTTCGAGAACGTGTAGGCGCCCTTGAGGAGCAACCCGTTCTTGAACGGCCGGTTCAACGCCACCTGCAACGAGTGATACCGGCCCTTCGTGCGGGCGCCCCACGACAGGACGTTGGCCGTGCCAGCCTGCGTGAAGTACTGGCGGTTGGCGTTGCCGCCGCTCTCGGCCCAGTTCAGGTTGCGATCCGCGTAGCCGTTGTTGGTGGCGGTGCCCACGTAGCCCACGCCGAGGGCGAGGTCCATCGGGAGGCGACGCTCGATGAAGATGTTCCACGAGTCGGTCGTGCCGCGATCGACGTTGTTCGGCTCGGCCCAGCGCATGTTGACGCCACGCGGCAGGGGCACGATACCGGTCGACGTGTCGGGCGACGGTGCGGCCGGCAGGCCGTTCGCGAGTGTCGTGAACGGCAGGTAGGGGACGTTGGTCGAGTTGCTGTACGCGATCGTGTACGGGTACCAGCCGCGCAGCGGCCGCGACCACGGCATCGGGTTGAACGTCCGGCCGAAGCCGGCGCGCAGCACCGTGTCGTCGTTGATGCGGTAGGCCGCGCCGATACGCGGGGCGAACAGGCTCTTGCTCACGCTGATGCCGTTGTCCTTGGGCACATTGCCGAGCCCACCCATGGACACCGTCCAGGTGTTGAGATCGAGTTGCTCGAGGCCGGCGCTCTCACGCGACATGAGCGGGTAGTACTCGTAGCGGAGGCCGTAGTTGAGCGTCAGCTTGTCGTTCACCTGCCAGCGGTCGTTGAGGTACACGCCGAACTGGTTCTCGCGTGCTGACATCTCCATGAACTGGACGCTCTTGCCGAAGCCACTCACCCGCCCGAGGAGGAATCCGGCGTACGTGTTCCACGCGTTGGACGCGTAGCCCGTCGTGCCCGTCTGGTTGCCGAAGTCGAACGTACCGCGCGGGTTCTGATCCTCGGGCTGCCAGTGGTTGAGCTGCATGCGGATGTAGTCGAAACCCGCGCGGAACTCGTGCCGGCCGGCCACCTTCGTCACGTTGGTCGAGAAGGTGTAGCTGGCCTCCTTGCGCCACACCGGCGTCCAGGTGTTGCTGTTGCCGATGCCTTCAAGACCGATGTTGAAGCGCGGGAAGCCCGAGTAGCGCAGCGGATCCGACGACCCGGGGCCGCTCGTGCCCGCGCTGTTGGTGCCGGGGATGCCGAATTCGGTGAGGCCGTAGTTGGTCCCGAAGTCCGGTCCGATCACGTTCTGGTCCATCTTCGAGATACCGAACGTGGCGTCCCAGATGAGCGTCGGCGTGAGCGTGTACGTCTGGCCGAAGGAGATGACCTGCTGGGTCGTGTCTCCCACCAGACCGGATTCGAAGGGCTGGAAGTAACCTTCCTCGACCTCGGCGTCCATCCGCGAGTACTTGCCCCAAAGCTGGTTCTGAGCGCTGCGATTCCAGTTGAACTTCGTGTCGAAGTTGTGGCGGTCGGCCACCGGGAAGCGCGCGACCTCGTAGTTGTTCTGGAGGCCACCGTTGGTGCCCGGCACGTTGGGCAGTGGGTAGTTGGCCTGGATCTTCTGGGCGATCGGGCTGATCTGGTTCGCCGGAATCTGGTTATTGGCGTACACCGTGCGGCCGGCACCCGTGACAGGATCCCCCGTGTTCGGGTCGTACAGACGGAACGACGCAATGTTGGCGGCCACTTCGCTGAAGTCGCCCTGGCGCATCCGCGCCGTCGGTACCGTCAGCGTGTCGATACGGCTGTTCTTCTCGAGGTTGCGCTCGTACCCGCCGAAGAAGAACAGGGCGTTCTTCTTGATCGGGCCACCCACGGTGGCGCCCATGATGTCGAGGCTGCCCTTCGGGTTCTTGTTGGCCGAGAAGTAGTTCTGGCGCGCATTCCACTTCGAGTCGTTCCGGAAGTAGAACGCCGAACCCTTCAGTTCGTTGGTGCCCGACTTGGTCACGACCGACACCGCCGCGCCACCGGTCATGCCCTGCGACGCGTCGAAGCTGTTGGTCGAGATGTTCACCGTCTCGACCGTCTCGGCCGGGGCGATGTACGCCGCGTGGTGCGGCAGCCACACGTTGATGGAGGCAGCACCGTCGATACGCGTCACGTTGTTGTTGCGGTTCGTGCCGTTGACGTTGGTCGTCAGCGCGCGGCCCGGCGTGTCGGTCTGAGCGTTCTGCACGTTGACCGGTGTGGCACCGGGCACGAGGTTCATCAGCGCCTGGTAGTTGCGGTACTGGTTCAGCGGGAGGTTGACCACCTCGGCCGGCTTCAGGTTGACGCTCACGTCCGCCTTGTCGGTCTTGAGGAGGGCCGCTTCCGTGGTGACGGTCACCGATTCGGTGAGCGCACCCACTTCAAGGCGCGCCACAACGCGAACCGAGTCGTTCTGCGACACCGGAACCCCGGTCTGCACGTACTCCTTGAAGCCCTGGAGGGAGGCCCTCAGCGTGTAGGTGCCGGGCTGCAGGTTGCGGATCGCGTACGAGCCGGTCTCATCGGTGACGGCGTTCACCTCGAGGCCCGTGCCCTGGTTGACGACCGTCACGGTGGCGCCGGGAATGGCGGCGCCCGAGTCATCGACGACGGTACCAGCGATGGTGCCGTACAGCGCTTGCGCCGACGCACTCGCCGGAACCAGCGCCAGCGCCGCCGCCAACGCGACGGCCAAGCATCTGCCTAGAAGGGTTCGAACAGGGGTCACTCACTACCTCCGAAAAATTGGGGTTAGAACAGACAGCACTGTCGCATTCTGCAACATTCGAGCCACGCTATCGCAATCCTTCTGCAACGATTCGCTGACCTGCACAACTCCTTTACCTTGGGGTAGTTGTGGAGGGTACTCCGGGTAGTGGAAACAGGTGATGCCGCCTCTCCGCCTCAACAGCGGCCCGAATCTCCAGAGAATTGGACCTTTGGCATTCAGAAACTTGGAGTGGACGCGAGGGACGCGTGGGCCGGCGTCCCGGCGTATAGTGGCGGGCAGGACAACTGGAGGCTCTCTTGACTCGAACGTTCATCGCGCGCGTGAGTGGCGCGCTCGTGACAGCACTCACCGTGGCCGGCGTGGCCGTGACCGCGCAGACGACACCGACCCTGCCGACCGTGCTGGTCTACAAGACGCCCACGTGCGGCTGCTGCACCAAGTGGGTCGAGCACCTGCAGGCCGCCGGCTTCACCGTGGAGACGCAGCACCGCGACGACCTGACGCCCATCCGTCAGGCCAACAAGGTGCCGGCGACCGCCACGTCGTGCCACACGGCGCTCGTGGGCTCGTACGTCGTGGAAGGCCACGTTCCGGCCGCCGACGTGAAACGCCTGCTCGCCGAGAAGCCGAAGGTGAAGGGGATCGCCGTTCCCGGCATGCCGATCGGCTCACCCGGCATGGAAGGCGGCACGCCGCAGAAGTACAACACCCTGAGCTTCACCGAAGACGGCAAGACCAGCGTGTTCGCGAGCCATTGAGGAATGAGGTAGGGTCGGCCGGTCTCGGAGAGCCGGCCCTACCCCCACTACTGACCGTACGCGGCGCGCAGTTGGGCGATGGCCTTCGGGACGGCGGTTTCGGCCGGGGCCTTGCCTTCGAACTCCAGCGACACGTAGCCACGATAGTTCTGCGCGGCGAGGATCGTCGCGATGCGCGCGTTGTCGATGTCGAGTGAGTACCACTCGCCGCCGCCCTCGTAGGCCTTGGCCTGCACGAAGACCGCCCTGGGCGCGATCGTCTCGAACTGCTCGTACTGGTTCTCGAGGAAGTTGCCCGTGTCGGCCAGCACGCCGAGCCACGGCGAGTTCACCGCGTTGACGATGCGCATGAGGCCTTCGGCGGTGCGCGCCAGCCCCCAGTGGTTCTCGAGCGCGAGCAGCACGCCGAGCTTCTCGGCTGTCGGCAGCAGCTTCTCGATCGACGAGATGCACCACTCGAAGCCCTGATCTTCGGTCACGCCGGGCAGGATCGGCTCGATACCCTTGTTGGCCATCAGGTCGTCGAACGACCTGGTCGTGTTCCACCGACCCGTGTTGAGGCGCAGGCACGGGATGCCCATCGCATGCGCGAGTTCCATGCAGTGGACCGTGTGGTCGATGTTCTTCTGGCGCTCCGCGGCGTCGGGGTACACGAAACCCTGATGGATCGACAGCGCAATGAGGTCGATGCCGTTCACGAACGCGTGCTTCTTCAACCCCTGCAGGTACGCGTTGTCCTCCCCCTTCATCTGGCGATGAAGGATGTCCACGCCTTCGACGCCGATCGACGCGGCGTGATCGATCACCTTCTCGATCGGATACGGGTCGTCCTGCGGGCGGAAGTGCCAGTACGAGTACGACGACACGCCGAACTTCACGCGACTGCCGGCCGGTCGCGCGGCAGGAGGAGCCGCAGCCTGCGTCGCAGCCTTGGCGTCGGTGCTGCCCGTGCCCTGCGTACAGGCGGACACGGCGGGAAGAGCAGCCGCCACGGCGGCGGTGGTCAGGAGATCGCGTCGGGAGAGCATGGGGGGATTCTACAACTGCCCGGCAACCGGCAACGGGCAACCGGCAACCGCTAGGACAGAACGGTTGTAGGGGCGACCCTACGAGACGTGACGTGGAAGTGGTTCCGGTCTACCCGGTTGCCGGTTGCCCGTTGCCGGTTGCCGGACGACTGTATCGACGCGGGCGATCACGGCGTCGATGTCCGCGGCGCTCGTCGGGCGGCCGACGCTGATGCGGAGGTTGGTGAGGCCGGGGGCGCGGCCGATGGCGGTGAGGACGTGCGACGCTTCGCCGCTGGCGCTCGTACAGGCCGAGCTCGTCGAGACGCACACCTCGTCGCCCAGCGCCGCGAGCAGCGCATCCCCCGGGGGGCCGGCGAGACTCACGTTCAGGTTGTTGGGGAGGCGACGCTCGGGTTCCGCGATTGGGTCGGGGCCATTCAGCAGGATGGCGGGAAACGCGTCTCGGAGCGCGAGCCACAGCCGATCGCGCAGCGCACGCTGTGTCCGGCGATCGGCCTCGAGATCCTCCCTGGCCAGCACGATGGCTTCCGCGAGACCGACGATGCCGGGCACGTTGAGCGTGCCGCTGCGCAGCCCCCCCTCGTGCCCGCCGCCGTCGAGGAGCGGCGTGAGTCGACACGGCGTCCGCACGTAGAGCGCGCCCACGCCCTTCGGGCCGTACATCTTGTGCCCGCTCATCGACAGCAGATCCACCTGCATCGCCTGCACGTCCACGGGCACCTTGCCGAACGACTGCGTCGCGTCGGTGTGCAGCAGCACGCCGCGCGCGCGGCACAGCGCGCCCAGCGCCGCGATGTCGTGGAGCACGCCGATCTCGTTGTTGGCGTGCATCAGCGACACCAGCGCCGTGTCCGGACGCAACGCGGCTTCGACGGCTCCGACCGACAACGTCCCGTCGGCGTCGACAGGCAGAAACGTGACGTCGTATCCACCGTCGCGCAGGGCCTTGCACGCGTTGAGCACGCACTTGTGCTCGGTGGCCGCCGTGACCACGTGGCGCCCGCCCGGCGCGCACGCCGTGCCCAGCACGCCCTTGAGCGCCAAGTTGTTCGATTCGGTGGATCCCGACGTGAACACGATCTCCGATGGCGACTCGGCGTTGAGCGCCGCGGCAATCCGCTGCCTCGCCCGTTCGGTGGCCGCGCGCGCTTCCAGCCCGACGCGATGACTGGTGCTCGCCGGGTTGCCGAACACCTCCATGAAATACGGCGTCATGGCCGCGAACACGCGGGGGTCGACGGGCGTTGTCGCGTGGTAGTCGAGGTAGATGGGCACGGCAAGTCCGTCTCGGATTGTCCTACACCCGTGAAGGCACGGCAAAGGCGAAGCGAGACATACGCGGCTACGCCACGTAGCGGCGCACCAGCCGTTCGAGCGTCTGCGCGGGGTCGTCGCACACGCCCGTGTGAGCGGGCGAGGTCTGAATCACCGTGCTGCGTGGTGCCGTCAGCCAATGAAAACGCTGGCGCGGCGGGAGCGCTCCGATCGGTCCGGCCTCGTCGCCCCCGCGACAGACGGCCTCGAACGACGCGAGGTGGCGACAGACGATGTCGAGGTCGAGCGCCGGAGCGAACGCACCGAGGCGTGCGCGATCGACGCTGATCAGGGCCTCAAGGAACCGGTGGTCGGGGCACGACAGCACCACACCGACGTTGAGGAACTCCTCGCGGTCCACCCGGGGCACGACGCGGATCACGGCGTAGTCATACGCGTGGCCGCTGCGCACGGATCGCCTCCTCCACGAATGCGCGCGCCCCTTGCACGCGTGCCAGCAGGTAGACCACATACGCGGCGCGTGCCCCCACCGGGTCGTCGCCCAGCCACGCATCAGGCACC